>VBCZ01000279.1 GCA_005889025.1 Betaproteobacteria bacterium | reverse complement strand
GTGCTTCAGGGATCTCCGGTGAACGCTCCTTTGGATGTAACCGATGTGAGACTCTCCGACACGGCGGGGCACAACCTCGTGAAAAATGGCCAGTTCGCGCTCGCCGGCACGCATTGGTTTGTCTCCGGAGACGAGAATCCCTGGCCGTGGAACATCTTCAATCTGTTCATCGAGGTACTCTTCGAGCAGGGTTGGCTGGGCCTGGCGAGCTTTGTTCTATTGCTAGGCTATTCGGTGACACGATTAATGGTGCAAACCTGGCGCGGAGATCGCATCTCTTCAGCCTATCTCGCGGCGATAATCGGGTTTTTCGTTCCCGCGCTGTTCGATAGCATCATCGACGAACCACGCATGCGATTGTTCCTGATGCTGCTTATTGTCTTGCCAATACTGACCGCCCCGCATGAGCAAGCTGGTGCGCTGCATCTCAAGTTTGCTGCATTGATTGCCGTCATTCCGGCGAAGACCGCGGACGGTGCAATCATTGCCGTCATTCCGGCCAAGTCGCCTCAGTTGGCAGATGAGGGGTGCGAGCCCGGATCCATTTATTTTCAAATCCATTTGGATTCCCGCTGGAGCCTGCCCCTTCGGCAAGCTCACGGGGGCTCTGAGGGTAGTCGAAGGGCGGAAATGACGAAAAGAAATATGCCGCGAGTTTTGATTCACAAAACTACCTGGTAATCTCCGCAACGGAGGACGGAGCATGCCGCAGTCGCGCAATCTCAAGCTGATTGGAGCACTCGTTGCGCTGCTCGGCGCTGCGGCCATCGCGTTCTTCATTTTCGACTCGGATCGTGAACTCGAGCCGTCGCGCAAGCCGCTGAGCTACGAAGAGCTCACTGGGAGCGCATTTCTGTCAGCTCCGAGGGACCCTTCGAAGCCTCCGGAAGTTCGCGAGCTGACGCCGCCACGATTCGTCGCTGCCACCAGCGTCTGGGGCTCCACGGGACGCGATCTGCACGGGCGAATCTGGGTCGGCGTTTCCGCCAGCGGTCCCGGAGCCTCCGCCCACCTGCATAGCTACACACCGGAGACCGACGCTTGGCGCGACTGTGGGTCCGTCGTCGATCAACTGAAGGCGGCGAGACTGTACAGCGAGGGTGAGGGCCAGATAAAGATTCACTCGAGAATCATCCTGGCTCGCGATGGCTGGCTCTATTTCGCCTCTACGGACGAGGAGGGCGAAGAGGATGACGGCACGGCGCTGCCCCGGTGGGGTGGTCACCTTTGGCGCGTTGATCCGGACAACTGTCTCTGGCAGCACATCAAGGCGGTCCCCGAGGGTTTGGTCGCGGTCAGCGGCATCGGACGTTACATCTATGCGCTGGGCTATTGGGGTCATGTTCTGTACCAGTACGACACCTCGAGTGGTTCGATGAAACGAGTCAAGGTGGGCTCCGTTGCGGGCCATGTTTCGCGCAATTTCCTTGCCGATGTCAACGGCCACGTCTATGTTCCGCGACTCAGTGCGAAACCGGGAGCGAAGGCGCAGGCGACTCTGGTCGAGTACGACAGCGGTTTGCAGGAGCTCGCATCCACGCCGCTCGAGTTCTATCTTGGCGACGACGGTCCCAATGAAAATCACGGCATCATCGGCCTGTCTTATCTTCCCGATGGGCGCATTCTCTTTACCACCAGCCACGGGCGGCTGTACCTCATTGAGCCCGGTCGCGACAAACCGGCTCTCGTGACCGATCTTGGTTGGTTTCATCCCGGGGGCGAGGCCTATGCACCCTCCTTATTTGTCCTCGGTCGTGAGGGACTCGTTGCGGGTGTGACCGATCGGGCGAGCCGATTTGAGTGGGTCGTGTTTGACCTGAATACGCGCATTACCGGAGCGCGTCCGTTCGATACAAAAAACCTTCGCGGTGTGCTCCTCTTTGGGTCGATGACCCGTGACGACGCCGGCCGGCTCTATGTCGGCGGCTGGGCCAGCGCAGAAGGTGACAGGCCGCGCCCCTTGATCATGCAGGTCAAAGTACCGCCGGACTAGGTTCCGCGCGCGATTCGATTCAGGAGGTTTCGCGTGTTCCGGCTCGCAGGTGGCGAGCATCACTTTCGTCTTGTCGAAAGCGCCTGTCTTATCGCGGCCGCTGAGCTTTTCTTTCTTCTCGTGAGAGAACATGCCCGGCGCTTCAGACTACGCGCCGCGGCAAGGCTCTTGCTCACCGTTGACCCAATCGACCAATGCCATAATGCCGAACGCATCGTGCGCAATGGGTACAGTCGACGGGATGGTGGAGTGAAGGAGGCACCGTGAGAACTTTTATAAAGCAGTCCGTTCACAAGCTGGGGCGGATGTATTTGAGGCGGGTTCTCCAGTCTGAAGCAGAGGCTCAGGAATTCGATAGGCACAATGAGCGCCCTGCAGAGCTCTCCTTCGTTTTTCGTCAGGTCAACCGATGCGCTCCCCGGACCATTCTGGACGTCGGGAGTGGCACGACTGCGTTGCCAGCGCTTCTCGGCGATTGTGGAATCGTCGTGACCGCGATCGATAACATCCGCGATTATTGGCCCTCCGGCATGGTGAATCGTCACTGGCATGTCATCGACGACGACATTTCACGAACGAAACTGTCGGGCCCGTTCGACATGATCACCTGCATCAGCGTCCTGGAACATATCGCCGATCACCGCGCCGCGTTTCGCAATATGGCGCAGTTACTCAAGCCGGGCGGCCATTTGGTACTTGCCGGCCCGTACACCGAGTTGGAACACATTGAAAATAGCTACAAGGAGCCCGGAGCCGACGAAGCCAGCCGGAATTTGCCCTATATCTGCCGCTCGTATAGCCGAACCGACCTCGATGATTGGCTGCGTGAAGGTAACTGTGAGCTGATCGAGGCGGAGTACTGGCGGGCTTGGACCGGACGGCACTGGGCCCTTGGTCAGCGCATTGCGCCGCCGCAACCGTCCTCGAGAGAGGCTGCGCACAACCACGCGTGTTTGTTGATCCGTCGTCGCGTCCAGTAGCCGTGTCGTTCCGTTCGGTTGAGGTCATGCGCAAGAGACTCGAGCAATATATCGAGCAGAACGCCCGTCGGCGGTTGCAGCCTTTCAATAAGGAGTCATTTGTTGATTGACGTTGGGGATCCTGAGGACGATATAGGGCTTTCTGGATCCAAGCGTATCGTAATTCGTACGAAGCTCGCCGGCCCAGCGGGCGGCGATTTTCTTTTCCTGTTCTCTCGACGCGTCGTCCAGCAATATTGCCGCGCCTGGCTTTAGCTTTGATCGCATTACGGGCAGGAGCCCATACCTTCCGCCTTTTGTGTCTCCGGGTGGACCATCGCAAACTACCATCGAAAAACCGTCAGGCATCGAATCCAGTGGAGGGTCGTACCAGGTGAATGAGCCATAGTCCTTCAATGGCCTGATACATAGATGCGCCGATGAGATCCCGTAGCGCTCGAGCGCGCTGGCTACTTTCTCCCCCCACAGAGGATGATGCTCCAGCGACCAGACCACGTTTCCTCTCTGTTGAGAGATTGCGCCGAGCAGAATCGTCGATAGTCCGGTCCCGCATTCGAGGATGGGCCCTTCAGCGCGCTGCGCATGCTGCAAACATCCCTGCAAGTATTCTTCCAATGCAGACCAATCCTCATTGCCCCATCCGTAGATCAGGTCCGACAAGACGCTGCTCCGCTCGGTTATCGACAGCCCTGGGTCTCGCAGAAAGCGCTTCATTGCGCGCCAAAAAACATATTTCCTATGCTGTGCACGTCCGTAACGACGAAGTCTCCAAGGCATAGCCGCCCCGATTTTATTGAATGCGCTCATTGGAGGTCAGGCCTTTTCATTGTTGGAAGAACGAAGCATGTATTCATGATCGACGGGGAATTCGCGCTTCGACGAGATCCCGAATCGCGGCCACGGGCATATTGCAGCTCCGTAAGCAAGGGTTGGGTCCAAATTTGATGCTCTTGTACTCTTCCGATAATCTCGCGAATTGCCGCGCTGGTACACGCGACAAGGTTGCAACTTTTGCCAATGGTGCAGGTGGAATGGATACGTCCCCGTTCCTGGATCCTTGGATGTCACCGAGGAGGACG
>VBCZ01000281.1 GCA_005889025.1 Betaproteobacteria bacterium | reverse complement strand
CGATCCGCATGTCTTTTTCGGCGGCCGCGATCGCCTTGAGAATCGAGTCCGTCCCGAGGTCTTCCGCAGCGGTTTCCGCGACCGCCATCTTCCATGCATCGCGCACCGTCTGCTCGTCGATGACATCGCCGGTGATGGCGCCCAGCAGCGTGTCGTCCTCCGATGTCGGAACCATCGCCGGAACCTGTGCCGCGCGCAAAGTCGGAGTGCTCGGCGCAGTTTCGGCCATCGCGCCGAAATGGGCGAAGGTGTCGGTCCCTGCTGCTTGAGTATTCAAATCCATCGGTCCGCCGTGGCTTACCGACGCTGCAAACGTCGCCGCGCGGTTCATGTGGCGCCTCAGCGAGAACGCGGTCAATCCGAGAATGATGATGGCGAACCCCGCCACGGCGTAGAGCGAGCTGCCTTTCCACGCCGAGGCTGACGACTCCAAGGGGGACGCCGGCGTTGCGCTGCGCGGCAGAGAAATCGTCACCCGCGGCATCGCCTGCGCCGAAGCCTGAGCAATCAGACCTCCGCTGTTACCGCTGTCGGCGACGAGCGTATCGGGCGCGGTTGCCGGATCCTCGGTGGGGGTCGCAGCCGGCGGCGCATTCACAGTGGAATCGACGTTCGGGCTGATGCGCGCAGAGTTCGTCCGCGCGGTCGCAACGTCGCTCCTCGAGGACTTGATCGAGACAGGCGTCGCGGAGGCGATTGCGGTCGGCCGTGCGCGCCCGGAGCTTGCGCCAGCGGCGGTGCGACTGCTGCGCGTGTATTGCGCAAATTCGCCGCTGTCGAAGGACGCAAGCATGGCAGGCCGCTGCATTTCCGGCGGATCGAACAGAAGGACATAGTCACGGCGGATCGTGCCGTCGCAGCCCGCCTGCACTGAAAACCTGAGCGCGGGCTCGCTGATCAGCCGCGCGGTTGTCACCAGCAGCCGCGGATTGCTGCCGCCGCTGTCGAGATGGATTCTTCCGGCCACCACTTGCGGCGGACCATCCGGCGCGCCGTCGCTTACCAATCGCACACAGGTGGTATTGAGCGTTTCGCCACCGACCAGGGCGACAGGAATCACCACTCTCAGCGGTTGGCCCAAAGACGATTGCGCCGCGATATTGCCCAACGCGACCGCGTCGGCAGTCGAGGAAAACATGAGCGCAGATGCCAGAACGGCAAGGGCGAGCGGCGTAATAGTGCGCATTTTGATTGACGGCCTCAAGGCGTAGCCTCGATCGGTGGGTCTCGAAATGCCGGTTTCCGATACCTCCGGCCGGCTCCGCAATTAACTCAGCAAGTTCCATGCCGTTCATTGAGCAGGGATTCACCCGCGCGAATGCGATACGGTAAGCTCGGGATCTCACCCCAGCGTATATCCTCACGGTGCCTGCGATGTACCTCCTTCGACTGATCCTGAAGAACGCACTGCGGCATGAGTTGCGCACCACGCTGACGGTGATGGGCATTGTTGTCGCAATTAGCGCGTTCGGGTTGTTGCGTACAATCGTCGACGCCTGGTACGCCGGCGCCAATGCGAGCTTCTTTGCGCCGCGTGATCTCGAGGGCGCGATACGCGCCAACGTCGCGGTCGAGCGTGGCGTAATCGACATCGATCTCGGCTTCGTCGGCAGGAAACTGCGCGATGTCTTCTTCCGTCGCGAGCTCGACGCCGAGATCGCGCGCATGGCGTCATTTCTCGGGGTATCCGACGGCGGCGGAGCTGCACGGTGAAGCGCGCGTTCACGGGCGCCCCGGACTGTTCGCGATCTCGACGGCGATCTGGGGCTCGACCTGGCTCGCGATCAAGTACCAGCTCGGCGTGGTCGCACCCGAAGTCTCGGTGGCGTACCGCTTCGCGCTGGCCGCGCTGCTGCTTGCGCTCTGGTGCCTATTCACCGGGCGCTCGCTGCGCTTTCCGCTGCGCGAGCATGCATGGCTCGCGATGCTCGGCGCGACGCTGTTCGGGCTCAACTACGTGGGCGTGTACTGGTCGGAGCAATACGTCACATCCGGTCTTGTAGCGGTGCTCTTCTCGACCATCGTATTCATGAACCCGATCAGCATGCGCCTCGCATTCGGCACGCCGGTGTCCGCGCGCACGTTGGTCGCGGCGACGCTCGGCGTCGCCGGAGTCGCGCTGCTGTTTCTGCCGGAGCTCGGTCAAGCGAGCCATGGCGGGTCTGCCGGGTATGGGGTCGCGTTCGGCATCGGCGCGACGGTGATCGCCAGCATCGGCAACATCGTCGCCTTGCGCAACCACAAGGCGGGCGTCCCGACGCTTCCCGCGACCGTCTGGGGCATGGCCTACGGCGCGATCGTTGCCGCGCTTACGGCCATCGCGCACGGCGTGGCGTGGACATTCGACACGAGCGTCGGCTACCTCGTCTCGCTCGCGTATCTTTCCGTGTTCGGAAGCATCGTCGCATTCGGCGCGTATCTCACGCTGCTCAAGCGCATCGGCGGAGGACCGTCGGCGTACGTCTCTGTATCGACTCCCGTGGTCGCGCTCGGCTTGTCCACGCTGGTCGAGAACTATCGCTGGACGTCGACGGCGCTCCTGGGCGTCATCCTGGCTGTCGCCGGCAATTGGCTTGCGCTGCGAGGGGCGAGTGTGCGCCCGGAGAAATGAGATTCGCGTGCGACGCGCGGACCTGCTTTGTTATCTAACGCTTCATTTACTGAGCTTTGCGGAAATGTCTGACAATCAGCAAAGCTCAGCCCTCACCCCCATCCCCTCTCCCGCCACTGCGGGCGAGGGGAGCATCGTGACGGAAATGGCTGTCAACCATTTCCGTAAGACTCATTAGATATGGCGAGCGGTCGTCG
>VBCZ01000280.1 GCA_005889025.1 Betaproteobacteria bacterium | reverse complement strand
AACCGATCCGAGCCGAAATCGTCGCTGCGGCGCGCCTTGGGCAGGACGACCGCCACTCTTCTCACTGCTGCAATGATCATTGGCACCGGCCTTTTTGCGGCGCTGGGTGAGAGCGCCGAGAAGGCGGGGAGCGGCTTACCCTTGTCCATCGCGATCGGCGGCGTGATTGTGCTTTTGGTCGGGCTCAGCGCAGCGTCGGTGGGCATCAACATTCCCGAGGAGGGCGGTGGCTTCACCTGGTCGCGCAAGTTCGGTTATCCGACCGTCGGGTTTGTCGCGGGCTGCGCGTACCTGGGCAAGGGCATCGTTTCCAGTGTCGTCATCTCGCTCGCGTTCGCGACATACACCGCGCAGGCGTTCGAGGGTCTGCCGCCGTTCGCAATGCATATCATGGCAAGCGGGGCCGTCGTTGCGGTTGCGGGGCTGAATTACTTCGGCATTGAGGTAAACGCCAAGGCAGCGATCGGCCTGCTGTTCGTCGAGCTCGTGCTGCTCGGCATTTTCATCGCCTTTGCGGCCCCTGCCGTTCGCGTCGAGCACCTGGCGCCGGTGCTCGGTAACGGCGTCTTTGGCGTACTGGCCGGGGCAGCGATCTTCTTCTGGAGCTGGGATGGGTTCATGCGCATGGCCATCATGGCGTCCGAGGTGAAGGATCCGCCGCGCACGATTCCGTTTGCGGTTGTGGGCGGCATCGCATTCGCGGCGATTGTGTTCTTGATCGTCGCGATTACCGTGCTCGGGGTTCTTGGGCCGGACGCAATGAAAGGCGGCAGTGAGACAGCGAGCGACACGCCGATTCTTACCGCCGGCTTAAAAGCTCTCGGTCGCTGGGGACTGTGGCTCGTGCTCGCCGCTGCCTGGATCGACACGCTGACCGAGGCTCACGGCGACATGCTCACCGCGACGCGCGTCGCACTTGCGATGGGTAAGGCACGCGAATTGCCCTCATGGCTGGGCGCAATTCACGAACGTACGAAAAGTCCGCGCCATGCCGTGCTGGCGTTGGGAGTGGTCTGCGCGACTCTGGTGCTGTTTCTCGATCTGCGACCGGTGCTCGAGATCGCCAATGTATTTACGCTGATTTGGTATTGCATCGTTCAGTTCGATGCACTGAAGCTTCCAAGGGTAAAACGCCTGGTCCCGCCGTGGGTCACATGGCTAGGGCTCACCGGCTGCGTCGCGCTGTTTGCATCCTTGCCAGTGTGGGCGGTCGTCGCCGGCATCGCAACGCTTGCGCTGGTCACCGCACTGCGTTGGTTGATACGCCGTTTCGCGACGTCACCCGGACCGAGCTGAACGGCCATCATCGGTAGCCCCATTTTTTCAAACCATCCTCTGGAGATTCGCATGACTACGCCTGCATCGCCTGCATTTACCGCCTCGGCAACCCTCAAGCCGCTGGGCTTCGACCCGGCGAAGCTCAACGGGCTCTCCGAACGACTGATTCACTCCCATTGGGAGAACAACTATGGCGGCTCGGTGAAAGCCCTGGCGGTCGTGAAGAAGCAGCTCGCCGAGGCTTTGGAGAACAAGGACACACCGCCTTACGTCTACAATGATTTGAAGCGCGAGCATCTGATGCGCACGGGCTCTGTCGTGCTGCACGAGCTTTACTTCGACAACCTCGGCGGAGACGGCAAAGCGGATGCCGCGGCGCGAAGCGCGCTTTCCAGCGCATTCGGCGCTTACGACACTTGGGAAACCGAGTTTCGGCGGATCGGTCTGGGACTCGGTGGTGGATCCGGCTGGGTCGTGCTCGGATACAACGCTCATACCGGCCAGGTGGAGAACTACTGGCTGTGGGATCACTTGCATGGGCCGCCCGAAACGTTGCCTTTGCTCGTGATGGACATGTACGAGCACTCCTACCAGATGGACTTCGGCGCGGCGACGGCCAAGTATGTCGACGCGTTCTTTCAGAACATCAGCTGGGAAGCGGTGCTCGCTCGGTTGGAGCGAGCAAAGAAACTCGCGACGGGTTTGCAATCATGAAGATGTTCATAACTTCCCTGATCATCGGTTCGTGCGTG
Source organism: Betaproteobacteria bacterium (assembly GCA_005889025.1). Lineage (GTDB taxonomy): Bacteria > Pseudomonadota > Gammaproteobacteria > Burkholderiales > Casimicrobiaceae > PALSA-1003. Next base: position 50 of record VBCZ01000280.1, on the reverse strand, counting down.
CTTGGAGTCTCGGAGGGAAGCGCGATGGCTGAAACAATCAACTTCGATCA
>VBCZ01000278.1:1950-3549 GCA_005889025.1 Betaproteobacteria bacterium | reverse complement strand
GCGCGCCGGGCTAAGAACTTGATTGTTTGGTTGCGGGGACCTGCAACCGGACCTGGAAGCGCGTACGTATCAGGAAGTTACTGTAGCGGCCGAGATGCTAGGACACGAACCCTTTCGTCCCATTACTAACTAGCCGACGGCCGAGGCGGCAATTGGATTGGTCCATTTGAGCTCAGCGAAGCGGGAAAAATCGCGGTCAGTGGTGCAGAGATTGGCTCCGTGCTCGATCGCAAGCGCGGCAAGAGCCGCGTCCATAACAAGCGGCCCAACGGTCTGGCCGTCATTCATCAGCTTTCGCAGAATGTCCCAATGACGATCGCCTGGTTCAAGGATTCCTGCGACAGGCTGGTCAAGCCACGACGAAATTGCCGCGTGCGATTCGGCGATTGAGAGCGGGCGCTCGAATGCGCGCGGATTCGTGGCGATCCTGAGGAATGCCCACAGCGTCAACCACGCAAACCGAACAAGCTCGGCGCCAGAGAGCGCCGTTTCGAGCCACGCCCTGCTCGCTTTGTGTTGCTCCGACCTTGAATGATACGCATACAACAAAAGATTGGCGTCGACGAGCATCATCGATGAAGCGATCCTTCGTTTTGCTCGAGCAGCTCGCCGACGTTGTCGAGCGATAGGCCAGGACGCAAATTGCCGAGGTCGCGCGCCTCGACCTTGAATGGGCGGCGTGTGGCAACGCGTTTTTCGATGAGACCGTAGCGCAGCGTATCGTTCACGACGTCGCGAAACGATTTCCCGGATCGTCGCATTTCTGCCTTAAGCTTCGCGGCCACGTCCTCATCGAGCGTTAAAGTAGTACGCATGCGATGATGCTACTGCGAAGGCATCATGATGTCAACAGACTATTACTCTGACTATGGCGCGGTTCAAATGGTCCGGACAACATCGATGCGTCGTCATCGCTGATAGGGCGTTGCGCGGTGTCCTCCGGCAAGCGGAGGAAGACCGGGTCGCGCACCGCTCTCCCGGCCAAAGTATGAATCCAGGCATCGGCGTTCTTCGTGTGTCAATATTGGAGGGACAACCGCTCCCCGAATACGAAGGACGCGCACTCGTTGATTAGGCACGGCACATCAGTTCAATTCCCGATCACTTCGAGCGCCCGCTTCGAATCGGATACCCAACCGAATATGCCACCCTGGGCCTTGATCATCTCGAGCGCAACGCGCTGGAATTCGGGAAAGTATGACCCCACGCAGTCAGACAGCACTACGCAATCGTAGCCCCGGTCGTTCGCCTCACGCACCGTCGTGTTCACGCATACCTCGGTCGTCACCCCGCAGACGATCAAGGACTTGATTCCTCGGTTGTGAAGGATCAAGTCCAGATCGGTGGCGCAGAATGCGCCCTTGCCCGGTTTGTCGACGACGATTTCGCCGGGCCTGGGATAAAGCTCCGCCACGATGTCGTGACCGCGCTCGCCGCGGATCAGGATCCTTCCCATCGGACCGAGATCGCCGATACGCTTCTCGCCACGTCCGCGCACGATCTTGCTCGGCGGGCAATCGGCCAGGTCCGGGCTGTGGCCTTCGCGTGTATGAATCACCATCATGCCACTCCTGCGCGCGGCCTCGAGCACGCGCTTGC
>VBCZ01000278.1:0-1891 GCA_005889025.1 Betaproteobacteria bacterium | reverse complement strand
AAAAATTACGTTGCCTTGGCAGCCGGCGAAATCTTGGCGAGAGCGAAACACGTGACGCCGAACAGCGCGTAGCCGAGCGCGACCAGCGGCGAGACTGACCACCCCAGTTGAGGGCCGTGGATGAGTCCGAAGAAGGCGAGAACCGCGCCGGCAAAAGCCCAGACCCCAGCCGTGTTGAGTCGGCCTTCGATGATGAACACGGCAATCGCGCCCAGGACCATCCCGGCGAGCACCGATCCGCCACCGAGAGACTCGAGCCCGCGATAGAGCACGCCGGTCGCGGCGAGCTTGGCTACGCCGAGTTGCGCGACCGACGTGCCGGCCGCCGCGAGCGCACCGTCGATCTGCGTCTTCGCCCACTCGGCGATGTTCGGAATGATGGCCAGCACGACCGCGGGAGCATGAGTCGGAGGCGTGACCTGGAATGCCTGTGCTCCGATCACCAGCCCGATGTAGAGCAGGATCGGAAGAATCGCCACCAGCGGAATCAGTGCGAGCAGCAATGCGGTGAGTCCAAGGAAGCAGACAATAGCGATCGCGATGCCCGTGGCGAGCGAGTAGCCGATGCGGCCGCCGACCGCCTTCCAGCCAGGATGCCCAATGTATACCGCCGGAGGGAACGGGCTGCCGAGCATCGAGCCGACGATTGCGCCCAGACCGTCGGCGAGCAGAATCTTACGCAGGTTATAGTTGTCGCCGGCTGCCGAAGCGCTCTCCACGTTGTTCATCGCTTCGGTGAAGTTGTAGATGCCCAGTGGGATCGCGGTGACCAGCAACGGCGCCACTTGCGAAAGCCCTTCCCACACATCGGTCGAAAACAGCGGCACGCGTAATCCAAACTGCTCGAACGACTTGGCCACGGCGGCGGGCTGCATGTAGTCGCTCCAGCCGGCAAGCGACACCACCCAGCCGATGACCGAACCCACAATAACCGCAGCGAGCCCACCTGGTACGCCGCCGGGCAGCCGGATGTTGGCCGTCCACGCGATTAGCACGAGCGCAAAGCACACCAGGCCGATCCACGGCACTTCCCACATCTGGAACGCGGGACGCATCGAGATAAACGCGATGGAGATACCGGCCAGCGTGCCCAGCATGGCAGCGCGCGGCGTTAGCGCGCGAATCCTCGGTCCGACAAAGGCACCGATGAGCACGATGATGCCGATGATGAAGCACCACGCCAGCCCGGCGTGCCAGGCGACGACTGGATTCTTTGTGGTGAGATACGTCGGCAGCATGATCAGGAAAACGACGATGAACATGTGCGGTACGCTCGGACCGTAGGGCATGGCCGTGACGTCGCTCCTGCCTTCCTTCTTGCTCAACTGCCATGCGAGGTACGCGTAGAAGAGGTTGCCGAGAGGTAGCGCGATGCCGAGCGCAGGGAGGATGCGGCCAAAGACCGTATCCGGCGGCAATTGAACGACGCCGAGGCACAATCCCGTAAGCACGATGACATTGAGCAACACGTTGGTGAACAGTCCGAAGAAACCATTCAGGTCGCCGATCACCCAGAGTCGGGGTTTGCCTGGCAGTGTGGCTGTTGTCATCGTCTTCTCCCTATAGAGCCTTCACACAGTGATTCACACGTTGCTAGCGATTGAGACGTCCTCGCTCACCCGCCGCGCTTCGCGCGGAGCTTCTCAATGAGAAAAGGCGGACACAAACCGGCCCTCTCCCCCGGAAGGGCGAGGGGAAGGCCTGTCGGGCAAATTTTCTGGAGCGACACGCTCATCGCTTCGACGCCATGTACGCGCGCCATCCACCGAAAGCAGTGATCTCCGTTTGGCCCTCGCACAGGAACGGCTCGCCGAGAACGCCGAGCACCACCGATCCGTCGCGCAGCACGACTTTACCGATGGCCAGCCCTGGCGGTTCCGCCAGCAATATC
>VBCZ01000276.1 GCA_005889025.1 Betaproteobacteria bacterium | reverse complement strand
CAACGAACGCCTCTCGCTTGGCGGGATCGACCAGGTACTCGATGCTTACCATCACCGGTCCGCTGTCGGGCTCGGGCTCTTCTGCCAGCACCGGCGGCGCCCAGTGCATCGACGGCGTCAGATCGGGCGCTTCCCGATCGCCCAGTTTGAATTTCAGCACGAGCAGGATGCTTGCGGCGACGCCCAGACCCGCGATCGAAAGTGCATCGGGAATGCCGATCCGGGTAGCGACCTGGCCCCACGCAACTGCACCGATCGCCATCCCGGCCATGAAGACCATGACAAACGCAGAGAGACCGCGCGCGCGCACCCACGAAGGCAGCGCAGTTTGCGCCGATACCTGAAGAGCCGAAAGGATCGAGATCCATGCGACGCCGGTCATCACCATCGCCAGCGCCAGAACGAAGATTTCCCTGATCCCGGCGAGAACGAACATCGCGACGGCGTAGAGGACGCTCGCCGCGCTGACCAGCAGATCGCGCGAGAGGCGGGCGCGGATGCGCGGCAGCAGCAGGGCGCCAATCACCGCGCCGGCGCCGATGCAGGTCAGCAACAGCCCGTACACTTCGGGGCCGCGTCCAAGCTCGCGCCGGACGATGAGAGGAAACAGCGCCCAGCTTGCGCTGGCGAAGGCGAAGAACGCGCCTCCGCGAATGAGCACGACCTGCAACGATCGCGTGTGCGTCACAAAGCGAAGACCGACCCGGATGGCGCTGATGAATCGTTCCGCAGGCAGCGCGCTTCTCCGCCTCTCCCGCCGCCAGTGTATGAGCACCGCGAGTATGCCGATGTACGACAGCGCATTCAGGATGAACACGGGCCAGACGCCCAGCGATGCGATGATCAATCCGGCGATTGCCGGGCCGACGGCGCGCGAAACATTGATCGCGATGCTGTTCAGCGCGACGGCGGAGGCGAGTTGCGCACGCGGCACCAGCTCGGGCACGATCGCGGCCCACGCGGGCAGGACCAGCGCATTGCCGACGCCCAAGGCGAAGGTGAAGCCGAGGAGGGCCCATATCGTCGTGAGGCCGAGCGCGGTCAGCACGCCAAGGATGCCCGCGCAGCGAGCAGCATGACGGGAAAGCTGTCCGCCGCTTCGACAAGCGCAACCAGCGCCGGCGACGACGACAGCGACGTCATCAGCCAGCCGGAGCCGACATCCTGCATCCACGATCCCACATTGGACACCACGGTTGCGATCCACACGGAGCGGAACAACGCGGAGCGCAGCGGCTGCCACGCGGTGGCGAGATTCCTCGGCGGAGAGGCCGCGCCGTTTGGGGACGGCTCAGTCGGTGAATCGGTGCTCATCGCTTCCGGCGAGGCAAAGTGAATTCGTCCGCGAAGCCTGCATGGTGCATGCATTCCCTTGCCCGCGCCAGCGTCCTCGGAGTGGTGCAGCGACATGCACCCGGATGACACAATCGTTGCGGCGCCATCGGCTTGCCGGCTCGAGCGCGAACGCTGCCAATCGCGCCAACTGCTGCTAAGATCGCTTACGGTGAACAGGCGCTTCGGCGGGAAGGGGCGTCGAGAGCACCGGGCCGAAGGAAGCTTCACGTTGCCAAAAACATAACCGCCGGTTGCGAACAACCGCTTGCTTGTCAAGGAGAGTTTCATGCTGGTTCGATATCACTTGCCGTCGCATCGTGCCGGCGGCGTCTTCGCAGCCTCGGTTTTGACGTTGGTATGTTCGCTCGCTGTAGCGCAGTCGCAGCTTCCCTTTGTACCCGCGTCGACGCCGGAGCAGGAGAAACTCCGACTCGTTCCCTCGAAGAAATATCCGGGGAAAGTCCATCTCCTTCCCGCGACGATGGAGACGACGCAGTGGGGCTGGTTCAACAATGCGCAGCCGCCGGTGCTGAACGTCAACTCCGGCGACACCATCGTCTTCGAGACGATGATGCATTCGCATAATCAGGTGGTTCCCGGGACGACGATCGAGCAGATCAAGAAGCTGCGAACGGACTACCCCGGGCGCGGACCGCACACGCTGACCGGGCCGGTCTACATCGAGGGCGCCGAGCCGGGAGACGTGCTCAAGGTGCGGATCAACAAGATCGTGCCTCGCGCTTACGGAACCAACTTCAATGTGCCGGGCATGTTCGGTCAGTTCCCGACCAAGTTTCCCGATGGGCAGGTCAAGTATTTGTATCTCGATCTCGAGCGCAAAGTGGCCGAGTTCGCACCCGGGATCGAGATTCCATTGGCTCCGTTCCCCGGCATCTTGGGCGTTGCCCGCGCCGAGCCCGGCCAGTACAGCTCGGTGCCGCCGGGACGGTACGGCGGCAACCTCGACACTCGGGACGAAACGGAGGGCAGCACGCTTTATGTCCCGGTGTTCGTCAAGGGGGCGCTACTATGGACCGGCGATTCGCATGCCGCGCAGGGCAACGGCGAGATCAACCTAACGGCGCTGGAGACCGCGTACAAGGAAATGAACGTCACCATCGATGTTCTCAAGAACATGAAACTCGAGTGGCCGCGGATCGAAACCAAGGATGCATGGATTACCGTCGGCATCGATCGCGACCTCAACAAGGCGCTCGATATCCTCAAGGAAGAAACGACGACATTCCTGATGCAGCAGCTGAAGCTCAACAAGGAGGATGCTGAAAAGCAGATGATGTCTTCGTGGGACTGCCGCGTGAGCCAGGTCGTCGATGTGAACAAAGGGCTGCACTGCTTCAGCGCCAAGAATACGAAAGAACGGCGAAGGATCGAGGCATTGCCCGAGCATGAAAACAAGACCTATCTCGTCACGGTCGGCAAAGACGCCGATCTCAACAAGGCGATGGACGACGCCTCGTGGGCGATGATCGGCTTGCTCGAAGCGAACAAGCAACTCACCCGCCTCGACGCCTACGGTCTGGCGAGCATGGTGATGGATTGCAGGCTGGCGGCGCCCACCGGCCCACAGAAGGCGGTGCATTGCCTGGTCCCGAAGAGCACCTGGGTCGCTCGCTGAGGTGCGGCAAATGCTTGCCCGCCTGCTCGTCGCGGCGGTGATCTCGAGTGCAGTAGCCGTCGCCGCGGCCTCCGCAGCGGTGCGCGTGGTCACCACGACGACGGACCTCGCCGCGCTGGTGGCCGCAGTCGGTAGCGACCTGGTGACAGTGGAATCGATCGTGCCGTCCGCTTCGGACCCGGAAGCGTTCGAGCCGCGCCCTGGAGATATCGACAAGCTTCGGCGCGCGGACGTGCTGGTGCGGGTCGGGCTCGGCTACGATTACTGGCTGGATGCGCTGACCAGCCGGATCGGCGACAAGCGCTTCATGCGTGGTGGCGACGCCTATCTGGATGCCTCGGCAGGCATTCCACTTCTCGAAATCCGCGGGCAAAGCGTAGTCAACGAAGGCGGACATGCGCACGGCGTGGCGAACCCGCACTATTGGCTCGATCCCGACAACGCCGCCCTCATTACCGCAGCCGCCGCCGAGATTCTCATCCGCGCGGTGCCGGCGCAGCGCGAACGCGTGATGGCCAATCGCGGGCGCTTCCTTGCCGAACTCGAGGCGCGTCGTCAGCGATGGCTCAAGTCTCTGGCACCGTATGCGGGCGCCAAGCTCATCGCCTACCATAATGCGTGGCCGTATTTCGCTCGGCGCTTTCGACTCGACGTCATCGATTTCATCGAGCCCAAGCCCGGCGTTGCGCCCAGTCCCGTGCATCTCGCGCAACTCGTCGCCACCGGCCGCAAGGCGCAGGTGCGGGCGATCGTGCACGAGCCTTACGAGCCGGAGGAGGCCTCTCGGCTGGTCGCACGCAAGCTTGACGTGCCGCTTGTCGTTCTGGCCATTTCGGTCGGCAGCATCCCCGGAACAAGCGATTATCTCGAATTGTTCGAGCACAACGTCGCGGCGCTCGCAAATGCGCTCGCCGCGTCGAGGCGGTAAGCGAGTGAGCGGCTCCACGCATTTACCGGATAATCCGCGGCTTGAGACGGGAAATTAGTGTGGCGTTCCGCAAGTAATTTGATAAAGTCCGTTCGGCCTGAGCTTATCGAAGCGTGCCCTGAGCAGCGTCGAAGGGACCGATCTGTAGAGCCGTTCATGGTTTCCTTCGGCAAGCTCAGGACAGGCTAGCTGACCACGAGCGGCTGAAAGTAATGCAGTTATTAACGGGACAGGACATTAATGAGCGACGCGCTTTCGTTCCTCCTGCTTCCCTTCGCCGCGTCGATCGCATTTGTCCTGATTCACGCCTACCTCGGCGTCCACGTCCTGCGCCGGAAAATCGTCTTTGCCGACCTGGCACTCGCGCAATTGTCGGCGCTCGGCGCGACGGTCGCATTCGCCAGCGGCTACTCTCCGTCGAGCGCGGCGGGATTTGCTTATGCGCTGCTGTTTACGGCCATCGGCGCATCGCTGCTTACGCTCACGCGCGGCCTCGCCCGCTTTGTCAGCCAGGAAGCGTTCGTCGGCATTCTCTACGTCGTCGCGACCGCCGCAACCATTCTGGTCGTCGACCGCGCTCCGCAGGGCGCCGAGCACGTCAAGAGAATCCTTCTCGGCAGCATCCTGACCGTATCACCGGCGGAAGTCGCGAGGCTCGCTTTGCTGTACGCCGCGATCGGCGTTTTCCACTGGTGCGCTCGCGGTCCACTTCTTGCGGTTTCCAGCGCCCAGACACCATCCGAGCGGAGCATGCTGACGGTGTCGGTCTGGGATTTTGTATTTTTCCTGTCTTTCGGCATCGTGGTGGCGAGCTCGGTGACGACGGCAGGCGTGCTGCTAGTCTTCAGTTTCCTGATCGTGCCCGCTGTCATCGGCTCGATTTTCTCCGACAGGATGCGCGCCGTTTTGGCCGTGGCGTGGGCTGTGGGGATCGCGGCGAGCGCGGCGGGCCTTGCGGGCTCATATGCATTCGATCTGCCGACGGGTGCAGCGATGGTGACGGCGTTCGCGCTTTTTCTTGTGCTTGCCGGCATTGCCAGAGCGCTCATGTTTGTCAGTCCGCCGCGGCGCAGAGCAAACCTGAATCTCGCTGCCCTCGCCGTGCTTGCGCTGACGCTCGTTTTTGCCTTGGTGTCGAGCCTATGGCTGATGCTTAATCCGACGGCCGATCAGCCGCTTGCTGCCATTTTCGAAGGCGCGAGCGGACTCGGCCCCGCGAATTTTCTCGGCACGAGCGAGCGCGACATATTCGATAGCGCGACGCGCGATGCGGGACGCTTTCAGGGCGAGGTCGACCGGCTCAACGCCAGGGAGAAAGCGGCTCGTTTCGAGGGCGCGCCCTTGTCCGATGAGGAAATACGGCGCATCGCGTCGTATCAGCAGAGCTTCAACGAAATGGCGCGCGGCGAGCGTTTTGTGCAGGACGTGCTGCGCGGGAAAGCGCGAGCCCGGGAGGCCTGGATCGTCGGCGCGCCGGTCGCGGCGATCTCGCTGTTGGGCCTTGCGCTGCTCGGCAGGCGTCTGTGGCGGGTGCGCTTCGAGACCATGAATTCAGCGTCGAAGCCAAGCGTCATTCCGCGATGCTGCTTCTGGCGAGCAGCTGTCCGCCCCGGGCGTGCCAATCCGAGTAGGTCGAGGCCCACTTTGCGGCGTGTTGGCCTATCACCCGGTTCTCCTCGACATAGTTGTGCGCCGCTTTTGCCATTCGGCGCGCGAGCGCCTTGTCCGAGACAAGCCGCTGCAACTGCGATGCGAATTCTTCACCGTTCGCGAAAAGCAATCCGGTCTCGCCGTCGACGATAGTGCGTTCGAAGGCGATGTTGCTCGCGAGCACCGGCGTCCCCATCGCCGCGCTCTCCAGGTATTTCACGTCCGACTTCGACGCGTTGAATGCACAATCCTTGAGCGGGATGATCGAAACATCGACGTGCGCCAGAAGCTCGAGATAAGCGTCTCGTGGCATGATCGGGAAAAGCCGCTTGCGGGGCGATATTATCGATTCATAGACCTGCGGGTCGCCGACGATCCAGGTTTCGATCTCCGCGCCCTGCGACGACAGATCCGCAACGGTGCGGTTATAGACGTCGCGTACCGCCGGCCAATCATGGCCGTGGTCGGCGCCAGCTGCGTAGCCGACAATCGTGGCGGGTGACCTCGGCGGTTTGTCCCTGAATGCGGGGACGCGATCCAGCTGATTTTCCAGGACGACGACCTCGAAGTGAATGCCGGCCAGCGCCGACGCCAGGGCCGGTGTGGAGCATTGAACGGCTTGGCAGGCGCGCATGCACTCCTCGATGCGGACGGCGCGGTCTTTTGAGGTGAGCGCA
>VBCZ01000273.1 GCA_005889025.1 Betaproteobacteria bacterium | reverse complement strand
TTGGTTATCACAACCTCGTTTCCGACATGCGCTCGCTCGCGATTCTGCGCGCCACGGGGTGCCCCGTTGTGTTCGACGCGACGCATTCGGTGCAGCTTCCCGGAGGACAGGGGACATCGAGCGGCGGTCAGCGCGAGTTCGTTCCGGTGCTCGCGCGGGCGGCGGTGGCCGCGGGTGTCGCCGGTATCTTCATGGAGACGCATCCCGACCCGGCCAAAGCGCTCTCGGACGGCCCGAATGCGTGGCCGCTGGGCAAGATGCGCGAACTGCTGCAAACGCTGCGCGACCTCGACGCCGCTGTGAAGCGTGCCGGCTTTCCCGAGACGGAATTGATGCCAATATGATTAGAGGTCTAAGTTTTCCGACGCTTCAACGGAAAGCTTTCGCATGAGCGCCATCGTCGACGTCATCGCCCGGGAGATTCTCGATTCCCGTGGCAACCCCACTGTCGAAGCCGACGTCGTGCTCGAATCCGGCATCAGCGGCCGCGCTGCGGTTCCTTCCGGAGCATCCACCGGATCGAGGGAGGCCATCGAGCTGCGCGACGGCGATGCGGCCCGCTACAACGGCAAGGGCGTGCAAAAGGCCGTCGAGAACATCAATACTGAAATCTGCGAAGCGATCATCGGGCTGGATGCGTCGGAGCAGGCGTTCGTCGACCGGACCATGATCGAGCTGGACGGCACCGAGAACAAGTCGAGATTGGGCGCCAACGCCGTACTCGCGGTTTCCGCCGCCGTCGCCAAGGCGGCCGCCGAGGAATCGACGCTGCCGCTGTACCGCTATCTCGGGGGCGCCGGCGAAATGATGCTTCCTGTCCCGCAGATGAATGTGATCAACGGCGGAGCGCACGCCAACAACAGCATCGACATGCAGGAGTTCATGATCGTACCGATAGGCGCGCCGACCTTTCGTGAGGCGCTGCGCTACGGCGCGGAGGTCTTCCACGCACTCAAGAAGCTGATCGATTCCAAAGGCATGGCGACGACCGTCGGAGACGAAGGCGGCTTTGCGCCCAATCTCCCATCGAACGAGTCGGCGCTGCAACTGCTTCTCGAGGCGATAGACAAGGCAGGCTACGCGGCCGGCAAGGACATCGCGCTCGCGCTCGATTGCGCCGCGTCGGAGTACTACAAGGACGGCATGTATCGGCTCGAGTCCGAGAGCGCAAGTCTCACCGGCCCGCAGATGGTTGACTACCTCGCGGGCTGGGTCGACAAATATCCGATCATCTCGATCGAAGACGGGATGTCCGAGGGCGACTGGGACGGCTGGAAGCTCCTCACCGAGAAGCTTGGTAGAAAAGTGCAGATCGTCGGCGATGATGTGTTCGTCACCAACACCAAAATTCTCCGGCAGGGTATCGCTCAAGGGGTCGCCAATTCCATTCTGGTAAAAATCAATCAGATCGGCACGTTGACTGAAACGTTTGCCGCCGTCAGCATGGCCTTGCGCGCCGGCTATGCGGCGGTAATTTCGCATCGTTCGGGAGAGACCGAGGACAGCCTGATCGCCGACATCGCCGTCGGGACCAACGCCGGGCAGATCAAGACCGGATCGCTGTCGCGGTCGGATAGCATCGCCAAATACAATCAGCTTCTGCGAATCGAAGAGGATTTGGGCGATGTCGCAACCTATCCCGGGCGGCACGCGTTTCATCAGTTGAAATAGGGAGCGGCCAGCGTTGCGTGTCCTCGCCCTTATCTTTGCCGCCTTGGTCGTCGGCCTGCAGTATCCGATATGGCTGGGGAAAGGCGGCTGGTTCAGAGTGCGCGACCTCGATCGACAGGTCGACGCGCAAAAGCGGCTAAATGCGGAATTGAAAGCGCGCAACGGCGCGCTCGACGCTGAAGTCCGCGATCTCAAGCAGGGATTCGAGGCGGTCGAGGAGCGCGCACGGTCCGAGCTGGGAATGCTTCGACAGGACGAAGTATTCTTCCAACTGCCCGAGGACGACGCGTCGAAACCATCTTCCGCACCACCCCAGAGAAACCCCGGCGCGCAACCGCGTCGATGAGCGCCATGCGCCCGGCGGGATGGATGGCCGTCATACGCCGGTGCCGCGGGTTTTCGTAAGCAGCACAATACGCCGTGCCGCGCATTACGTCGGCTGACAATCCCCGGGTCAAGCACGCAATACGTCTGGTGGCCTCATCGCGCGAGCGGGCCAAGACCGGACGATGTGTGCTCGAAGGAGAGCACTCGTTGCGCGTGTTCCGGGAGCGCCACGGCGCGCCGGAGACGGTCATCGTCGTCGAATCCGCAATGGAAAAGCCCGCGCTACGCACCGTGCTCGCGCGCATTCCTGAGCGCGACATTCTGATCGTACCGGAATCGGTGTGGGCGGATTTTGCGCAGATTCCGGTCGCGATCGGTGTCGTCGCGGTCGTTCGTGCGCCGACGACCACATTTCGCCGCGCGGCAGGCTTTTGCTTATTGCTGGAGGACGTGCAGGACCCCGGCAATGTCGGATCGATACTGCGCAGCGCCGCCGCTGCGGGAGTAGCGCAGGTATTCCTGTCGGTGGGATCGGCATTTGCATGGTCACCGAAGGTGTTGCGGTCTGCGCAGGGCGCTCATTTCCACCTTGAAATTTTCGAAAGCGTCGACCTGCCGCCGTGGGCGGGCGCATACGATGGCGTGCTGATCGCGGCGGTCGCTCGTGGAGGCGAATCGGTCTTTGCCGCTGAT
>VBCZ01000275.1:6974-11942 GCA_005889025.1 Betaproteobacteria bacterium | reverse complement strand
TGCGCAGACGCGCGTGGTCATGCAGGAGGAGCTCATCAAGCTCGCGCGGATCAGTCCGCGGACGGTGCTGTTCATCACCCACGCGGTGGAGGAGGCGATCTATCTCGCCGACCGTGTCGTGGTCATGACCTGTCGCCCCGGACGCATCAGCGAGATCATCGACGTCGCCAGGATCCGCCGGGACGAGCGCTGGGACCGGCACGAGCGCATCGAGGATGTCATGGATGAAGCGTCCTTCGTTCATCTGCGCACCCACATCTGGCGGCTGTTGCGTGAGCAGCAGGCGCGTAATGAGCACTGAGGAGCACTGACGAAGTCGTCCCCGTTTGTTTGATCTACAAGGAGGAGCAAGACATGATGCGGACCGTTCGACAATTTTGCATGGCAGGCATGCTCGCGTGGGTTGCGACGGGCGCACACGCGCAGCTGACCGAAATCAAGGTGAGCTACCAGCCGGCCCTCTACTGGGCGCTGCCGTTCTACGTCGCCTCGGAGAAGGGCTGGTGGGCGGAGCTCGGCTTGAAGCCAACGTTCAGCACGTTCCCGGCCGGTGTGCCGCAGATCGCGGCATCGGCGTCGAAATCATGGGATGTCGGCGGCACTGGCTCCGTGCCGGCGGTGCTGGGTGCGGCGCGCTATAACCTGCTGACCATCGGCCTTACCAACGACGAATCCGCAGGCAACGCGCTGCTTGCTACCGCCGGCAAGGCGGATGCGTACATGAAGAACCCACAGTCGATAAAAGGGCAGACGATCGTGCTGACCGCGAACTCGACTGGCGATTATGCGGTGCAATCATGCCTTGCCAAGTGGGGTCTCAAGAAAGCCGACGTGACCCTGAAGAGCATGGGACAAGCGGAGATCATTTCGGCGATGTCATCCGACAACGCGGACCTCGGCGGGTTGTGGGCGCCGAACATCTACACGATGGAGGAGAAGGCAGGTGCCAAGGTGATTTGCTCGGGCAAGGACACCGGAACGATGATCCCGGGTGCGCTGGTTGTGCGCGCGGATTATGCGAAGGAACAGCCGCAGAACGTCGCGAAGTTCCTGGCGGTGTACCTGCGCGCATGGAAATGGATGAACGCGCATCAGCCCGAGGCGATTGCGATGATGAAGAAGTTTTACGAGGTCGGCGGCGTGACAATCTCCGAGGCATCGATGAAGAAGGAGTTCGACACCCGTCCGACCTTCGACCTCGCGGCGCATCTGAAGGCGATGGATCGCAGCAAGGGCGCGTCCGACGTCGACCGGTGGATGACGCAGATTGCCGACTTCATGAAGAGCGCCGGAACGCTTCCGGAAGCGCCAGTCGCGTCGCGATATGTCACCGACGATTACATGCGCATGGTCGATCGCGATCCGAAGCTCAAGGAATTCGCCAACCGCACCAATTGACGTGACGCACAACCGGGGGAACGCGGCGTTCCGCTTCACGGCCGGCGCAGCGACCTTCGCGCTGGTCGGCGTGCTGTGGTATGTCACCACGTCGGTGACCCAGATCCTTCCGCCGGTGTACTTTCCGAGACCGGCGGAAGTGTGGCAGGCGCTGCGGCAAATCAGCGTCGAGGGGTACGCGGGCGGCCGCCTGCACGAGCATTTCCTGCACAGCGGCAAGCTGGTGCTGATGGGCTTCGTGGTGGCCATCTCCACCGGAGTTCCTCTCGGCATGCTCATGGGCGGGAGCCGCTGCGCGGAAGCTGCCGTGAACCCGGTGTTCCTCCTGCTTCGGCCCATCCCGCCGCTGGCATGGATCCCGCTCGCGATCGTGTGGCTCGGTCTCGGCGATGCGGCGAAGGTGCTGGTGATCTGGTTCGCCGCTTTCGTTCCGGCAGTGATCAACAGCTACGCGGGCGTGCGTTCGATCGACGCGCATCTCATCGAGGCGGCGCGCTCGCTCGGCGTCAAGCGCACGATGCTGATTCGCGAAGTGCTGTTTCCCGGCGCATTGCCACTCGTATTTACTGGCCTGCGCCTGGCGCTCCAGGCTTGCTGGACCACGCTTGTCGCGGGCGAGCTGATCGGTGCCATCGTCGGGCTCGGACACGTCCTCTACCAAGCCGGGCTCGATCTTTTCCCGGCCATGATCGTCGTTGGAATGGCGGGGGTTGCCATCGCAGGCGGGATGATGACTATGGCGCTCGAATGGCTCGAATCGCGAGCCATTCCATGGCGCGCACCATGAGCGCATCCATGAAACGACGCGAGTTTCTCGCGTTGAGCGTCACCGGGCTCGGCGTCTTCTTTGGCGTGTGGGCGCTCGCGTCGTTAGGCGGTCTTGCGCCGCGCCAGTTCCTGCCGTTGCCATGGACCGTCGCTGCGAAGTTCGTCGATCTCACTCACGAGCCCTTTGCAGGATACACGCTGCAGCAGCACCTGCTGTCGTCGTTCACGCGCTTCGGGATGGGATTCGCGCTGGCCGTCCTGATTGGTATTCCGCTCGGCCTTGCAATGGGATGGTTTCGCTGGCTCGACGCGATCGTGTCGCCGCTTTTTGACGCGCTGCGCTTTGTCGCGCCCATCGCGTGGGTGCCGTTCGCAGCGCTTTGGTTCGGCACCGGAATCGGCGGTCCGGTGCTGGTCATCTTCACCGGCGCATTTCCCCCTTGCGTGATCAATGCCTATCGCGGCGGGACATTGGCAGATCATTACCGAGGTGCTGCTGCCCGCTTCGGTGCCCTCCATCGTCGCGGGACTTCGCGTGAGCGCGGGTCTTGCCTGGCAGTCTCTGATAGGCGCTGAGTTGATCGTGGCCTCCAGCGGCATCGGTTATCTGTTGGTCAAGGGACAAGCGAGCATCAGCACATCGATCGTGATGTCGGGCATGATCGCCATCGGCATCGTCGGTTTCGCGATTGACGCGCTATTGCAGTGGCTCGAAGCCGGCATCCATCGTCGACGTGGACGCAATTGAGCTACTTGTTCATGACCAAACTCGCGCAGGACGCGCCGGCCTTGGGGCGATTCCATGACGCTCTCGCATGGCGAATCAGAAATTCGCGACATATCTCTTGCCGTCATTCCCGCCCCCGATTCAAGCATTCGGGGGCAGGCTCCAGCGGGACTCCATTGGTTTTGAAAATAAATGGATTCCGGCTCGCGCCCCTCATCTGCCAACTGAGGCGGGCTTGGCCGGAATGACGGCAATTTATGCAACGAACCTGCGGCATACCACACGAGCTTGGCGTGAGGTCGCAACCTATTCCTCGGATGGCGCCGTTGCTGTACGCTGTTGCAATGATCTGGTCGTGGATCGGGTCGATTTTTGGGGAGCGTTTTCGATGAATGACGATCTTTCGTCCAAGACGTGCACCCCGTGCCGCGGCGGCATTCCGCCGCTGACGATGGACGAGGCGAAAGGCTATCTGGAACGAGCGCCTGGGTGGGCGCTCGTGGATGAAGGGCGCCGCATCGAGCGCAGCTTCAGTTTCAAGAACTTCAAGGACGCACTGGACTTTGTTGCCAGGATCGGCAACTTGTCGGAGCTCGAGGGCCACCATCCCGATATCAGCTTCGGATGGGGCTGGGCGAAGGTCTCCTGGCAAACCAAGAAAATAAAAGGCCTGCACGAGAACGACTTCATCATGGCGGCGAAAACCAATGAATTGACCGGCGCGTGAGTGCAATCTGCTGAAAGATGAAGACGACCGACCCGAGCAAACTCGATCGCATCCTGGCCGAGGCCCGTAGCGCTGCCAAAAAGCGCGATTTGGACTACCGCGAGCAAGCGCTCAAGATCTATCCCTGGATCTGCGGGCGCTGCGCCCAATCACGACAACAACCCGCCGGATGGCAGCAACTGGGAACTGCTCTGCGTGTACTGCCATGACAACGAACACCAGCTGCAACTGGAAGCGGGCAGCGGCGGAAGCAGCACCCCCGGCGGCCACAGCATCGCGACCCATTCGCCCTTCGCGGACCTCAAGGCGCTGCTTGACGGCAAAAAGACGCCTTGAGCAGTATCCGTTTTTTCTTAAAACAATCATGCGATCGCCGATTCATCGAATCCGCCTGGGCTTCGTTTGCGGCCGGCTGACGCGAGCCTTCTGCCCGTACCCGTCCGCCGGGACGGCGCCGAACGCGGTGCTTCCGTCGATCGTGTGCGGCATGGCGAAGCGAATGCCATGACCACGGTCAGCGTGTTCGGGGGCACCGGCTTCCTCGGCCGGCGCCTCGTGCAGCGCCTCGCGGCCGCGGGTACGAGCGTGCGCATCGCGGTCCGACATGCCGAGCGCGCGCGGATTGCGCTGCGGGCGGCGGGATTGGACCGGGTTGCAGTCTTCGGCGCCGACGTGCGCGACCAAGTCGCGGTTGCCGCCGCCGTCGCCGGGGCGGACGCCGTTGTCGACGCCGTTTCCGCGTATGTCGAGACGGCCGGCGTAACGTTCGAAGCCGTGCACGAACGAGGCGCCGAGACGCTCGCACGCAAGGCTGCCGCTGCCGGTGTCACCCGCTTCGTGCTTGTCTCCGGCATCAGCGCTGATCCCGAGTCCGCTTCTCCGTATATCCGCGCGCGCGGCCGTGGCGAACGCGCGGTCCGGCAAGCGTTTCCGGGCGCGACGATCGTTCGCCCGAGTGCCATGTTCGGGCCCGGCGACGCGCTTTTCGGCACGCTCGCCCAGCTCGCCCGAGTGCTTCCGGTGCTGCCGCTGATCGGCGACGGCCACACGCGCCTGCAACCGGTTTATGTAGAGGACGTGGCCGAAGCGATTGCGCGCATCCTCGCCGATCCCGCGACTGCGGGCCGGACCTACGAGCTCGCCGGCCCGACGGTGTACACATTGCGCGAGATCTTCGAGATCGCGCTGCGCATCATGGGCCATCGGCGGTTGCTCGTGCCGGTACCCTTCGCGGTGGCTGAAGTCCAGGCGCGGTTGTTCGAACTCCTGCCGAGGCCGCCGCTCACCACCGGCCAGATCGACCTGCTCAAGGTGGACAACGTGGCGAGCGGAACCCTGCCGGGTCTCT
>VBCZ01000275.1:0-6964 GCA_005889025.1 Betaproteobacteria bacterium | reverse complement strand
TCAGCCCGGCAGCGCACACACTTGCCCCACCTATTGCGTTTTCAAAACCCGGGCGGATTTTCTGGAATAACCCGCAGCCATCCCTTCGCGCAAGTTTGGACGGATGGGTAATACCCCTGGTTGGGGCAGTAGTACCGGTAGTCTTGTTGCGGCGACGCATATGGCAGTCCCGGCTCAAGATAATCGTAACTCGTTACAGAGTACGGATACGGATACATGTAGGGGTAAAACCCAAGGCCCCAGAAGAACGGCGCGGCAATGAAAACGAAACTGTTGTGGAACCGGCCATGATGGAAACGATGGAAACCGCCATCGTGAAAGCCACTTCCATGAAAACCAGTTGGGCCATGAAAGACGCTCCCGCGATGCTGCGCGCAGGCGTCGTTTGCCACGCCCGCCATCGCAAAACTGGCTAACAATACAATACAGGCCAGCTCAAACGTTTCCGTCAGGTAGCTAACAGGTTGCGGCTCGCATCGCTTCCACGCTGTGGCAACAAATGAAAGATGGCAAGCCGCATCCCAATGCAAGGTCCATGGTCGCATCGGCCGTTTGCGAAGATATCGCGCGCCAGCGTAGCATGGCCTTTTTTAACCACCTGATCGCATGTCACCTGCGCGCACGGGAAACCTCCCGCTGATCGTTGTTATCGGCTTCATTGCCGCGTCGGTTGCGCTTTTGATGGTCGGCGGCGCCGGGCCGGCATATCGGCTGGACTTTGTCGACTTGGGCTACGCGTTTGCCGTTTTGCGTTGGGGTGCGTGGATTGGTCTGGGAGCTGTTTTCATCGCCTTTATCGGCGCATGGATGGCGCGGCCCGGTACGCAGCGCCGTGGGTTTGCCTTGTCCTTGGCCGGGGTAGTGATGGGGGCGGTCGCGTTCGGCGTACCGTTCGCGATGTTGCAGAGCGCCAAGAAATCGCCGCCGATCCACGACATCACAACCGATACCGAGAATCCACCGCAATTCTTAGCGATAATCCCGTTGCGGAAAGATTCTCCTAACCCGGTCGAATACGTCATCCGGATATTCAGCCGGTCACGATGGCCGAGGCACCGGATGCGGCGTTCCAGCGGGCGTTGAATGCCGCGCGCGACCTCGGCTGGCAATTGTTGCCGCGACGCCGGATCAAAGGCGGATCGAAGCCACCGATACCACGCTCTGGTTCGGGTTCAAGGACGATATCGTGGTTCGCATCACGCCCACCGACGGCGGCAGCCGCATCGACGTGCGCTCGGTCTCACGCCTTGGGCAAGGCGACCTCGGCAAGAATGCCGCGCGCATCCGAGCCTATCTACAGCGGCTGAAACAATGAGACCATGGACGCCGCCTGTTCGTCGTTCCTGGTATAAGCTACGCAGGGAAGGGTGGCTCGGTCGCGAATGACGAGAGAAAAATCGAGCGCGATCCAAGGTCAACGCCGCACCACCCGCGTCCGGTCGTGTCTTCGCCCGCACTCCGTGGAAATCGGTCTGTCCAACAGGCACCGCGGCAGGATCCAAGGGCCATCCCGGTCCGATAGGATTCGTTCGGCGTTCATTCAGGGATTCGCAAAAACATAACAGGCGCCGGTGAGACACGGGCCGGTCCCCGATCTCGAGCCAACAGATGCACGCCACCTTTCCTCTCCTTCGAGATACCGATTTTCCGAAGCTGCGTCGTCGGGAACTGGAAACGCTTCAGGTCAACCTCGGCTACCGTTGCAATCAGACCTGTCAGCACTGTCACGTCAACGCGGGTCCCGCTCGTAAGGAGATGATGGACGCCGACATGGCGGCTATGGTGGTGGACGTCGTGCGTGCTCGTTCCATCCGGGTGCTCGACCTCACCGGTGGCGCGCCCGAGCTGAATCCTCAGTTTCGCAGGATGGTCGTCGCGGCGAGAGCCGCCGGCGCACGGGTGATCGATCGCTGCAATCTGACCGTTCTGTCCGAAGCGGGCCAGGAAGGACTGGATGAATTCCTCGCGCAGCAACAAGTCGAGGTGGTCGCATCGCTGCCTTGCTACTCCAAGGACAACGTGGATGCGCAGCGCGGAGAAGGGGTATTCGAGCGAAGCATCGAGGGACTGCAACGACTAAACAAGCTCGGCTATGGTCAAGGCGGCACGGAGCTTATCCTTAATCTGGTCTACAACCCGCTGGGCCCGTACCTGCCGCCCAGCCAAACCGATCTGGAGCGCGAATACCGGCGAATATTGGGAGAGCGTTTCGGCGTGGTTTTCAACCGGCTGTTCACGATCGCCAACATGCCCATCCAGCGATTTGGCAGCATGCTGATCTCCAGGGGCGAGTTTGCCGGCTACATGCAGTTGCTGCGCGATGCTTATCGGCCGGAAAACGTCGACGGCGTCATGTGCCGGAGCCTGATCTCCGTCGATTGGGAGGGCAATCTGTACGATTGCGATTTCAACCAGATGCTGGGGCTTCCGCTCGGCGGCAAATCCCCTGCGTCGCCGCGACGCCATCTGCGCGATCTGCTGCGAGACGACGACGGGAAGTTCGACCGCGCTGCGATCGCCGTCGCCGACCATTGTTACGGATGCACCGCGGGGCAGGGCAGCAGCTGCGGGGGTGCGCTGAGAGCTGCATGAAGTCGTTGTTCTGATCGTCTCCGGGTTCATCGATTCGTAAGCGACGCGACATGTCTGCGAAGCCGATTGTCGTTGGCGTTGTGCTCGCCGTGGCCGCGGTCGCCTGGTTCGGCCTCGACCTGGGTCACGTTCTGACGCTTGAGAGTCTGCACGAGCGCCTGGACGCGCTGATCCAACAGAAGAACGCGAGCCCGGTTTTATTCGGGGCATTGTTCTTCGCGGTCTACGTCTTGGTCACCGGCGTGTCACTGCCGGGCGCCGCCATCCTGACGCTCGCCGCGGGCGCGTTGTTCGGCCTCGTCTGGGGTGTCTTGCTGGTTTCCTTCGCCTCCACCGTGGGCGCCACGATCGCATTCGTCCTCGCGCGCTACGTGTTGCGCGACTTCGTCCGGCGTCACTTCGAAAAACAGAGCTCGGCGGTCGACGCAGGCATCAAGAAGGATGGGGTGTTCTATCTGCTCGCATTGCGCCTGGTGCCCATCTTTCCCTTCTTTTTGGTCAATCTGGCGATGGGTCTGACGGCCATCCCGGTGAGGACGTTCTACTGGGTCAGCCAGCTGGGGATGCTGCCGGGCACGATCGTCTACGTCAACGCCGGCACACAACTCGCGCAGATCAGGACGCTCTCCGACGTGGCCTCGCCTTCGCTGCTGGGATCGTTTGCGCTGTTGGGCGTTTTTCCGCTGCTGGCGAAGTTTGTGTTGGACTGGATCAAGGCGCACAAGGTTTATCGCCGCTGGGATAGGCCGCGCCGTTTCGATCGCAATCTGATCGTCATCGGTGGGGGCGCCGCCGGCCTGGTCGCCGCCTACGTCGCCGCAGTCGCCAAGGCGAAAGTCACGCTGGTGGAAGGCAGGTTGATGGGCGGCGATTGCCTCAATTTCGGTTGTGTGCCTTCGAAAGCTCTTATTCGTGCGGCGAAGCTCGTCCATCAGGCGCGGCACGCGAGCGCGCTTGGGTTGCGCCACACACGCGTGGAATTCGACTTCGGCGACGTGATGGCTCGCATCAAGCGCACCATTGCGACCATCGCGCCGCACGATTCGGCCGAGCGCTATACGGCCTTGGGCGCCGAGGTGCGGCTCGGTCGGGCAAGAATCATCTCTCCGTGGTCGGTCGAGGTGAGGAACGGGAGCACCGCGCGGACGCTGACCGCGCGTGCGATCGTCATCGCGGCGGGGTCGACTCCTGTCATTCCTCCGATCCCCGGCCTTTCCGCCACGGAGTGTCTTACCTCCGACACGTTCTGGGACTTGTCGCGACTTCCGGAGCGTCTGGTCGTGCTGGGCGGTGGTCCGGTCGGATGCGAGCTCGCTCAAGCGATGGCACGCTTCGGCGCCGCTGTCACGATCGTCGAGATGGCCGATCGCATATTGATTCGCGAGGATCCGGACGCAGCCGCTGCCGTCGCATCCGCCTTGGCAGCAGATGGAGTTACGCTTCTCACCGCCCACAAGGCGGCTCGCATCGATCAGGACGGGGATGTCAGGACGATCATCGTCGAATCCGCCGGCCAGGAAAAACAGATTGAATACGATGCGCTGCTGTGCGCCGTCGGGCGCGCGCCGCGCGTGACGGGCTATGGCCTGGAAGGACTAGGTATTCCGATTCGGGAGAACGGGACGATCGAAACGGATGCTTATTTGCAAACGCTGTATCCGAACATCTATGCCTGCGGCGACGTCTCAGGGCCGCATCAGCTTACGCACGCTGCAGCTCACCAGGCCTGGCATGCGGCCACGAATGCATTGCTGGATGGGCTCTGGCACATCAAGCCGGACTATTCGGCGATTCCCTGGGCAACGTTCACCGATCCGGAAGTCGCTCACGTGGGGCTCAACGAAACGGAGGCGACACAGAAAAAAACACCCTTCGAAGTCACGTTTTATGCGCTCAAGGATCTCGATCGCGCGATCGTGGACGAAGCGACTTCGGGGTTTGTCAAAGTGCTCACCGCACCGGGCAAGGATCGCATATTGGGCGTCACGATCGTCGGCGAGCACGCCGCGGATCTGGTGGCGGAATACGTGCTTGCAATGAAGCATGGAATCGGCCTGAACGGTATTTTCGCGACGGTCCACAGTTATCCGACGCTTGCCGAGGCGAACAAATACGCAGCCGGAGAGTGGAAAAGGGGTCATGCGCCGAAGCGCGCACTTGTCCTGGCCGAGCGCTATCTGGCGTGGCGTCGCGGGGATTGAGCGCCATGCGGCACACCCCATCCGCGGGCGCAACGCCGAGCGCTCTTCTGACGATGGTCATCCCGGTGCTCAATGAACGCGGCGTCATCGCTCCGCTTTTGGCATCGCTTGCGCCGTTTCGCGAGCGCGGTGTCGAAATCGTCGTCGTCGACGGAGGCAGCAAAGATGGCACACCGGCAGCCGCTGCTCCCGCGGCCGATCAGCTCGTCGTTGCGCCTGGCGGTCGCGCGCGACAGATGAACGCGGGCGCGGCGGCGGCGCACGCACACGTGCTGTTATTTCTTCACGCGGATACAGAGCTGCCGGGCAACGCCGACGAGCTGATCATGAATGGGCTCGCCGCCACCGGTCTCGAGTGGGGTCGTTTCGATATCCGCATCGAGGGCTCGTCACGCTGGCTGCCGCTCATCGCCTGGCTGATGAATCTGCGATCCCGCGTCACCGGCATCGCCACGGGCGATCAAGCGATGTTCATGACTCGCAATGCATTCGATGCGCTTGGCGGCTTTCCCGACCAGGCGCTCATGGAAGATGTCGAGCTGTCGTCGCGCTTGTTGCGACGCGGTCGGCCGTTGTGTCTCAGACCGCCGGTGGTCACGTCGGGGCGGCGCTGGGTTTCGCGCGGCGTCTGGCGAACGATCGTCTTGATGTGGTGGATACGACTGCTTTATTTTTTTGGCGTGGCGCCTGATCGTCTTGCGCGGTTGTATCGATAGCGGTACCGTGGGCTCGACTACGGTCATGATCTTTGCCAAGGCGCCGGTTCCCGGCGCCGTGAAAACACGGCTGATTCCCGCGCTCGGGCCGGCAGGAGCCGCGCAGCTCTCGCTCTTCATGCTCGATCATGCGCTGCACATCGCTGCAGATGCAAGGTTGGGACCGGTTCAATTGCATTGCGCGCCCGACGCGGGACATCCGGCGCTTCAAGCGGCGGCCGCGCGTGCAGGAGCGATGTGTCTCGCGCAGGGATCCGGCGATCTGGGTGAACGAATGCGATCGGCGCTGGCGGCGGCGCTGCGCTTTTCGCCTCGAGCGCTGCTCCTTGGAACCGATTGTCCTGCCCTCGATGCCGCTGTTCTGCGCGAAGCGGACGCCGCACTCGCCACCGGCGCGGACAGCGTCTTCGTGCCGACCACCGATGGAGGCTTCGCGCTCACCGGATTTCGACGCGAAGCGCTCGCCGCGATCGACAAAGTCTTCATCGGGATTTCCTGGAGCACGCCCATTGTCATGTCCACCACGCGGGAGCATCTTCTGCGTGCCGGGCTTCGCTGGACAGAACTGGCGACGCTGGTGGACGTCGACGAACCGGCCGAGCTCAAGCATATCCCGCCGGAATGGCTTGCACAGTTGCGAGGCGAGACGGCGATCGCCGGCAAGCGGCAAACATAATGGACCGGCCTGGCGCCGCACGGGCGCGCAAAGCCCGACCGGTGAAAGAACTGCCACTTCGCCGGTTAGGCTGCGGCAGCGGCTGCTTACGACAGTGAAGTGACGCGATGCAATTGGCGTTATATGCGCTCCCCGTTGCCTTCCTGCTTCTGCTTGCGCTGGAACAGGCATTTCCCTTGCGCAAGCCAAAACGGCCGCTTCTCAGGCGCCTTGTTGTCAATGGTTGCGTGGCTGCGCTCGCGCTGACCGCCGCTGCGATCCTTGTCAGGCCAGTGGCTTCGGCACTCCTCGGGCGTGCGCCGGAGCTCGGCTTGCTGTCGATGGTCGCCATGCCGCAGAGCGCACGATGGATCATCGGCTTCCTGTTGCTGGACATATCGTTCTATTACTGGCATCGCGCCAACCACGTCTCGCGCTTTTTGTGGCGATTTCACAATGCGCATCATATCGATCCCGATCTCGATGTATCCACGGCGTATCGATTTCATTTTGTCGAGATCGGGTTGTCGGCAGGGTTTCGCGCCGTGCAGATCGTGCTGATCGGTGGATCGGCGTGGGTCTTTGTCGTCTACGAGCTCGTATTCCAGCTCAACACGCTTTTCCAGCACAGCAATGTACGTCTGCCGATCGCCGCCGAACGCTGGCTAAGCCTGATTCTGGTGACACCGCGCATGCACGGCATTCACCATTCGCAGGTGCGGGAAGAGAACAACTCCAACTGGTCTTCGGTTTTTTCCTGCTGGGACCGGCTGCATGGCACGCTGTGCTTGAATATTCCG
>VBCZ01000274.1 GCA_005889025.1 Betaproteobacteria bacterium | reverse complement strand
TTCGTCACCCCGGTGGACGCGGTCCTTGTCGCCAAGCAGGTTCTGGTGTGGCTGACGCTGACACTGTTGGGTTTATCGGTCGTGTACGGAATCGTTCACGGCCTTGCGTGGATACAACGGCGGCGGGGCGCTGCGTCGCCTGGACTTGTGCCGCAGGCCGATCTCGCCATTCTCAACTGGCGGCGTGAGAAAAGCGTGTTTCTGGGCACCGATGCGCCGCAGGAAGACGCAAGCTGGATATTCCAGCTGCGGATGGCCGAGTTGGAGCGCGCCAAGGCGGGGAGAACCAGCGAGCCGCGACCCTGGAACCGGCTCGCGGCGCGCCTTTTCGACTACGCTATCTGGGGGTTGGTGCTTGCCTTGCTGCTCTCGGCCCTGCACAGCGCGGGGGTGCTGAGCGACACCACCACCTATTGGGCGGGCCATCCTCTGGTCGCTCCCATGCTGATCACCCTGACGTGGATTGTCATCGAGGCCTTGCTCATCGCCTCGCTGCAGCAGACGCCGGGCAAGTGGCTTTTCGGCGTGTATCTGCAATTCTCGATCAGCGATGCATATGCGAGAAGAGATGTGCGTGCGCAACTGGCCCGTGCGCTCCGAAGGGCGTTTCGCGTGTGGTGGGAGGGAATGGCCTGCGGATTTCCTTTTCTCACGCCTGTTTTCATCGCGGTCGCGTATGAAAAAGTGGTGCAACACGGGGAAACCGATTGGGATTCTGCCGAAGATTGCCTGGTTACGCACAGTCCGCCGGGGATTCTCAACGCCATAACCGGCGTCGTGGGATTGGCGGCGATGCTTTGGCTCTACGGCGTTGCGTGGCACGAGCCGATGGCGGAGTCGATCGCTGCCGCAAAGAACGCCGTGGTGACGTGGGTGCCCTCTCCCCCTTCGCTTTTGTCGCGGGGATTGCAGAGTGACGCGGGTAAGATCGTATCGATCGACAAAATGATCTCCCCGTCGGCCAACGCAGCGGATACCGCTTCGTCGCTCGCGTTTGCCGACGATGTCGACACCCGCGCGCTGTTCGCTGAGCGGCAAGCGCGTCTTGCGCTGCTGCGCGGCGAAGGACCGCGCATGCTGCACGCGGGGAACTGGCGGCGCGCAACCGAGCTTTGCCGCGCGTGGTCGGATCTCGAATTCTGGAACCCCGAACCCTGGCGCTGCCTGGGCTACGCGTACCAGGCGCAGGGTTATCACCGGGAAGCGATCAACGCATTCCGCAGAGCCGCGCAATACGATCCGCGCGATCGCACGCTCGACGCGGCGATCGACAAGAGCCAGCGCGGGATCGTCGCGGACTTTCTCAACCGCTACCGCCGCTGACGGTGCGGCTGCCGCCGCCCTCAATCGCTTTCAGCTGCCCTTGAGTTGCCTTTAGCGGGCTCGGCGGCGTCCTCGGACTCAATGGAGCGTCGAACACTTTCCATGTCGAGCGATTTTGCCTCGCTCAATACCTGCTCGAGCGCGCCGGCCGCAAGCGCGCCCGGCTCTGAGAAAACGATGATGTTGTCGCGAAAGATCGCCAGGGTGGGAATCGAGCGGATATGAAAGTACGCGGCAAGCTCTCGCTGCTCTTCGGTGTTGACCTTCGCAAAAAGCGCATCGGGATGCCTCTGCGCCGCCGCGGCGAAAATGGAAGCGAACGCGCGGCACGGTGCACACCACGGGGCCCAGAAATCGACGACCGCGAATGGATGGTCATTGATCGATTCGGCGAAGTTCTGCTTGGTCAATTCGACGATCTGCGGGGTCGTTTCAGCCATCGGCACGCTCTGGGTCGAAAGTCCCAATGCGAGTGACGTTGCGCAAGCCGGCGGGTGCGACCGTGGTCACTTGCGCCGCAACAGGAAGAAGAATGCGCCATCGTGTTCGCCGTGTTGCAGCAGCTGGTTACCGCTTTGCTTCGCGAAGGCCTCGAAGTCGCGCACCGATGCGGGGTCTGTCGCCAGGATGCGCAGCACACTTCCGCTCGCCATGCCATTGAGCGCTTTCTTGGTGCGCAGGACGGGCAAAGGGCA
>VBCZ01000272.1 GCA_005889025.1 Betaproteobacteria bacterium | reverse complement strand
TCGAGCTTTATCGCGTCAAGGACACGACCGTCATCGAGCCGTTTTTCCTGCGAATGTTCGGCTTGGCCGATATCGTCCTTACATCGTCCGATCGGACCACGCCGCTTATCGTCCTGCACGCCATCCCGAGCGGCATGGACCTGCGCGAAAAGATTCGCGGCAACGTCGAGCGGGTGCGCGTGCAGAAGTCGGTGCGCGAAGTCGACTTCGCGCCGGAGCGTTAGCAGACCTATCGAGACTTCGCAACGGGATGACATGTAACCCTCGCGCGCCGCGCTCCCGCGCGTCGGCCTCTTCCAGAGGGAGAGGCGACAGACCAGACCCGCTGACTGTCATGGACCCCTCTGCCTGGGACAGGGGAGCGCGCCAGCGCGGTGAGGGCCATCTCATCCAAATGCAACCGATGTCGCGCACTTAGAAAACGCTGAATAATGCACTACGTCAGCACCCGCGGCGCAGGCTTCGGTGACGCTCCGCCACAGCCGTTCTCGGCGATCCTGCTCGAAGGACTGGCGCCGGACGGCGGGCTGGCGGTGCCGGAAAGCTATCCGCGCTTCTCGGCGGCCGAGCTCAATGCGCTTCGCCCGCTCAACTACCGCGAGCTGGCGCTGGCGATCCTGTCGCGATACTTCGCCGATATTCCCGCGCCCGACTTGAAGTCGCTGATCGATCGTACCTATACCAAGGCCAATTTCGGCAGCGAAGACATCACCCCGCTGCGAAAACTGGACGACGGTCTCTATCTGCTGCGCGTCTCGAACGGCCCGACGCTGGCGTTCAAGGATATCGCGATGCAGCTGCTCGGCAATCTGTTCGAGTACGTGCTGGGGAGGGAGCGCGCGACGCTCAACATCGTCGGCGCGACGTCGGGCGACACCGGTCCCGCTGCAGAATACGCGATGCGGGGCAAGCGCGGCATCTCCGTGTTCATGCTCTCGCCCTTGGGGAAAATGAGCCCGTTTCAGACCGCGCAGATGTTCTCGCTTGCCGACTCCAACATTTTCAACATCGCGATCGGCGGCGTGTTCGACGATTGCCAGGACCTGGTCAAGACCATCGGCGCCGATGCCGCGTTCAAGCGGAAATATCGCATCGGCACCGTCAACTCGATCAACTGGGCGCGGGTTGCGGCGCAGATCGTCTACTACTTCAAGGGCTATTTCGCGGCCACGGCGCACGAAGACGAAGAGGTGTCGTTCGCGGTGCCTTCGGGAAACTTCGGCAACGTGCTGGCGGGCCACGTGGCGAAGGAGATGGGATTGCCGATCCGGCGCCTGATCGTCGCGACCAATGAAAACGACGTCCTCGACGAATTCTTCAAGAGCGGGCGGTATCGAGTGCGAAAGACCGCGGAGACGGTGACGACCTCCAGCCCTTCGATGGATATTTCGAAGGCATCGAACTTCGAGCGCTTCGTCTACGACCTCGCCGGAGGCGATGCGGCCGTCGTGCGCGACTTGTGGCAGCAGGTCGAGACGAGGGGCGGATTCGACCTGGCAGGCACGCCGCTGGAAGCGCGCCTGCGCGATGCCGGTTTCGTTTCCGGACGCAGCACGCACGCCGACCGGATCGCAACCATTCGAGATGTCCACAATCGTTATGGTGTCGTGATCGATCCGCACACCGCGGACGGGTGGCGTTGATATGCATCGAGACCGCGTTGCCGACGAAATTTGCGGCAACGATACGCGAAGCTTTGAAGCGCGACCCCGATCGGCCGAAAGAATACGCCGGCCTCGAATCGCGGCCGCAGCGTTTTGTGAAGCTTCCCGCCGACGTGGATGCCGTAAAGAATTACATCGCAGAGCACGCGATTTCCGACGCCGAGGCGCACCCGGCATGAGCACTGTGTTGCGGGACCTCGCCCATAACCTGACGGGCGGCGCGCGCGTCGTTTTCGGCGCCCCGGTGAGCGTTCTGCGCTTTCGCATCGGCGTGCCGCAGCTCCTGGTGCTGTTCCTGTTTTCGGCTTTGCTCGACCTCGCTGTCGACACCCTGCGCCGCGAGCCGGGGTCGACGATGACCATTCTCGGCCTGGTCGGCGAAGGTTTTTACGGCGGGCTGCTGATGCTGTTTGCGGCGCTGCTCGCGCTTCTGTTCCGTCAGCCGTCGCTGGTGCTCTCGCTGCCGGTGGTGATTCTTGCAAGCGAATGGCCGCTGCAGGCAGTACGACTGGTCATTGCGCTCGTCCTGCGAGCGGATCCGGCGCTGCTGGGTCCGGCGATTCGTGCCGAGCAGGTCATCCTGATTTGGGCGGTGTTCTGGCTGTGGCGATCGGCGGCGGTCTGCCTCGGCCCGACCCGCCCGCACTATGGCGCGCGATCCCTGGTCGCGCTGTTGTTGCTGGCGACTCCGTTGTGGCTCGGGCCCATGCTGCTGCCCGACATGGCCTGGTGGCGCGCCGCGCCGGCGGCGGAGCAGCGCGACACACGCTATCCGAGCCCCGTATCCGAGGCCGTGCTCGCCGCGCAGCCGAAGTTGCTGGAGGATGCGCTCGCTGACCTCGAGGACGAGCGAAAGAACGCCACCGATTTGTATTTCGTCGGGTTCGCGCCCTTTGCCGACGAGGACGTGTTCCGCAAGGACATGGAAGTCGCGCGCGATCTGATGGACAGCAGGTTCGATACCGAGGACCGCTCGGTGCTGCTCATCAACAACCCGCGCACCGTGCTGGAACGGCCCTTTGCAACCGTCAGCAATCTGCGCGAGACCCTCAATGAGATCGGTGCTGCGATCGACCCCGAAGATGATGTCGTGATGCTCTTTCTCGAAAGCCACGGCAATCGCAACCACAGCCTCGCGGCCGAGTTCGCTCCGCTGGAGCTCGACCCGTTGTCTCCCGAAACGCTGCGAGCCATGCTCGACGACGCGAAAATAAAATGGCGGATCATCGTCGTATCGGCGTGCTACTCCGGCGGGTTCATCGAGCCGCTCAAGGACGACCATACCCTGATCCTGACCGCCTCCGCGGCGGATCGAACATCTTTCGGCTGCGGCCACGACAGCAATTCGACGTTTTTCGCCGACGCATTCTTCCAGAACGGATTGCGCTTCGAAGACAGCTTCCTCAAGGCGTTTGCGGACGCACGCGAGCGCATCGCGGAGCGCGAGAAAAAAGAGGACGTCAAGCCGGCATCGGATCCTCAGATGTTCGTCGGCACCGAGATGGCGGCCAAACTGCCCAAGCTCGAAGAGACGCTTCGCGCGAGGCGCTCGGGCAGCAATATCTGAGCGTTGTAAAATGCGATAAGCCGCACGCTGCGGCGTCAGCGCATGCATCCCGCGTCCACTCCTCCATCGAAGGGCCCGCTCGCCGGCATCAAGGTGCTCGAGCTCGGGCAGCTCATCGCCGGGCCCTTCGCGGGCAAGATGTTCGCCGAGTTCGGCGCAAGCGTGATCAAGATCGAGCCGCCTGCCGACGGCAAGAATTCCGGCGGCGATCCGCTGCGTCAATGGCGACTGCTGCACAACGGAACTTCGCTGTGGTGGTATGTTCAGGCAAGAAACAAGAAATCGGTCACCGCGAATTTGCGCTCGCCTGAGGGCCAGGAGATCGTGCGCCGGCTCGCTCGCAGCGCCGACATCGTCATCGAAAACTTCCGTCCGGGCACGCTGGAGAAGTGGGGCCTGGGCTACGACGCGCTGTCTGCCGCCAATCCGGGACTGATACTGCTGCGGCTGTCGGGTTTCGGACAGACGGGACCCTACCGCGATCAACCGGGATTCGGCGCGGTCGGCGAATCGATGGGCGGCATGCGTCACGTCACCGGCTTTCCCGACCGGCCGCCGGTCCGCATGAACATCAGCATCGGCGACGCGCTCGCCTCCTTGCATGGAGTGATCGGCGCGCTGATGGCCTTGCATTACCGCAACGTGCACGGCGGCAAGGGCCAGGTTGTCGATGTCGCGCTCTACGAAGCGGTGTTCAACATGATGGAGAGCCTCATCCCCGACTACGATCTTTTCGGCGAAGTTCGCCAGCGCATCGGCACTGGCTTAACCAACATCGTTCCTTCCAATACCTACGCGACCAAAGACGGCCAGAGCGTGGTGATCGCGGGCAACGGCGACAGCATTTACAAGCGGCTGATGCACGCCATCGGACGCGATGATCTCGGCCAGGATCCGGCCCTCGCCAGCAATCTGGGGCGGGTCAAGCGCACCGCGGAGATCGACGGCGCGATCGGCGATTGGGCCGCGGCGCATACCCTCGAAGAGATTCTTGCCACGCTCAAGTCAGCCGACGTGCCGCACGGCAAGATCTACACCGCGGCCGACATCGTCAGCGATCCCCAGTATCTCGCGCGTGAAATGATCCGGCAGATGACGCTGCCCGATGGAACGCCGATCAAGCTTCCCGGCGTGGTGCCCAAGCTGTCTGACACGCCGGGCGCGGTCAACTGGGTCGGTCCGGCGCTGGGCGAGCATACCGACGAAGTGCTGCGCTCGGTGGGTTACAGCAATGAAGACATCGCACGCCTGCGTGTAAAGGGCGCGATCTGATGAAAGGCAACGACACGAGCAGAAGAGCTTGTAGGCCCGAATTGATTCGGGCGCGATGTCAAAATAGGCATTGCGTGCGAATGTATTCGCACCTGCCAAGCAAGGATCGAACATGAGCCAACGCATTTACATCCACGACGTCGTCGCCCGCGACGGCCTGCAGATCGAGCCGCAATTCGTTCCCACCGAGCAGAAGATCGAGCTGATCGATCGGCTGTCCGCGACGGGAATCGACAAGATCGAGGCGACGTCATTCGTATCGCCCAAGGCAGTGCCGAACATGCGCGACGCCGAGGCCGTCATGGCCGGCATACACCGCAACCCAAGTGTCACCTATGTCGCGCTCGTGCCGAATGCGCGCGGCGCGGAGCGCGCGACGGGGGCC
>VBCZ01000271.1 GCA_005889025.1 Betaproteobacteria bacterium | reverse complement strand
CTTACCGGCCGCCGGGTCCCGGCGCGTGAAGCGCTTGCGCTCGGCATCGTCAATGAAGTGGTGCCGCGCATCGACCTTGACCGCGCCGTGGAACGCTGGATCGATGACGTTCTCGCGTGTGCGCCGCTGTCGGTGCGCGCGATCAAGCAGGTCGTGCGACGGGCAGCCCATTTGTCGGCCAGCGAAGCGCAGGCGCAGCGGTTGCCGGCGCTGATTGAGGCGCTCGAATCCGAGGACAGTCAGGAGGGCGTGCGGGCGTTCCGCGAAAAACGTGCCCCGACCTGGAAAGGGCGTTGATGGCGCATGTGATAACCGAGGCCTGCGTCGATATGAAGGATCGCGCGTGCGTGTTTTGCTGGCGGCATCACCCTTGCGGGGGCCCTGACCGCGGTCGGCGTCGCAGGCATGTCCACTAAGCATCGTTCGGCGAAGCACATCCGCCTCACCTCGCATCCGGTCGAGGGCGGGCACGGTGCATTGCCGATTCGTTGGGGCCGCGCCGACCCCCACGAGCGCGGACCGATCGTGGGCAGCACGTTCACACGCAGCCAGCGCAATGTGATCGGCACCCACAGCGGCTCCTACGGGGTTTACCGCGCGCTGGCCGTCGCCGCCGGAGCGTTGCCCCGGGATCATCGCGCGGACCTTACCGACACCATGCCCGCCGATCCGCTCGGACCGTATTCGCAATGGGCGGACCCGAAAAGCATCGTGGCGATGGATCCGTTCGGCGCCATCGTGGCGGAGGTGTTCAAGGATGAGATCGCGGAGGGCTACGACATCCGCCCGACCATCGCGGTGACTAAGGCGCACATCGACATGCCCGAGGTGCGGCAGGCGACTGCCGCAGGCCGTCTGCACGCCGACGGCCGCATCCTGCTTGCGAACGGCTCGGTTGTGGTGACCAAGGCTGCGATCGAACCGGTGTGGTGGCTGCCGGGGGTGGCGGAGCGCTTCGGCGTTTCCGAAGGGGACCTGCGTCGGGCGCTGTTCGAAGAGACCGGCGGCATGTACCCGGAGCTCGTCACGCGCGGCGACCTCACGGTCTTTCTGCCGCCTATCGGAGGCCAGACCGTTTACGTGTTCGGCAATCCGCACGATCTGGCGAATCCCGCGGTCACGCTGACGGCTCGCGTGCACGACGAGTGCAACGGCTCGGACGTCTTCGGGTCCGACATCTGCACCTGCCGGCCGTATCTTACGCACGCAATCGAAGAGTGCATCCTTGGCGCGCAACAGGGGGGCGTCGGTCTCGTCGTGTACTCGCGCAAAGAAGGCCGCGCCCTAGGCGAGGTGACCAAGTTCCTGGTCTACAACGCGCGCAAGCGCCAGAAAGGCGGCGACAGCGCGGACAACTATTTTCTGCGCACCGAATGCGTCGCCGGGGTGCAGGACATGCGCTTCCAGGAATTGATGCCGGACGTGCTGCACTGGCTGGGCATTCGACGTATCCACCGGCTGGTATCGATGAGCAACCTCAAGTACGACGCGATCGTCGGCTCGGCCATCGAAGTCGTCGAGCGCGTCAAGCTCCCGGACGAATTGATCCCGGCCGACGCGCGTGTCGAGATGGATGCAAAAAAGGCGGCGGGCTACTACAGCGATGGTGAAGCTCCCGATGCACAGCAGATCGCCGCGGCGAAAGGCCGCGACTTGTGAGTCTGGCGTTGCGGGAGGAGCCGGCCGCGGCACTCAAATCGGCGGCGACGATTCGCGAGCGGTGCCGCAACATCGCCGCCGCAGCGACCGCCGGCCGGTCGCGTCATTTCCGCATCGATCGCACGCGTCTGGATGCTACGGCGGCCAGGGTTGCGGCGGTGACGCGCCGTCGCTATCCGCATCTCGACGTGCCCTACCACAGCCGCTGGCGGCACTTCGAGGCCGGGGGCATCGATCGCAAAGCGGAGCTCGATCGCGCGCTCGCCGGGCGCGGCGTCGCCGACCGCGCGCGTGCTCATATTGACCTTACGGTGGCGAGCGTCCTGCTGGATGCCGGCGCGGGTGCGGCATGGAGTTTTGTCGAAGCCGAATCGGGACAGCGCTACACGCGCTCGGAGGGGCTCGCTGTGGCGAGCTTTCGTGCATTCATGCGCGGCGCGTTCTCCGCGCGGCCGGACGATCCGCTGCGGGTCGACGCTTCTGCGCTTGCTGCGATGGATGCGGCGACGCTCGCGGGTCTGTTCCAGGCCGGGACTTCCAATCCGCTGCTGGGGCTCGGCGGCCGCGCGGCGCTCCTGCGCCGTTTGGGCAGCGCACTCCTCATCCAGCGCGACGCGTTCGGCGATACGGCGCGCCCGGGCGCGCTGTTCGACACCCTCCCGGCAACGCGCCGGGCAGTTTCCGCATCGACACTGCTGGAGGCGTTGCTCGACGGCCTCGGCTCGATCTGGCGCTCCGTTAGCGCGCCCGACGGCGTGCCTCTCGGTGACGTTTGGCGTCATCCGCACGCGGGAGGCAGTGGCCCCACTGCGGGCTGGGTCCCGCTGCACAAGCTCTCGCAGTGGCTTGCCTATTCGCTGTTCGAACCCTTCGAGTGGGCGGGGATCACCGTGACGGACCGCGACCATCTTACTGCGCTGGGCGGATTGCTGCTGGATACCGGCGTGCTGCAGCTCGTCGACGCGGCGGCGCTCGCACGCACGTGGGACGTCGGCGACGAGCTCGTCATCGAGTGGCGGGCGCTGACGGTGGCTTTGATCGACGAACTCTTGCCACGCATCCGCGCGCGCCTTGGCGCTCCCGCGCTGCCGCTGGCGTGCATCCTCGAAGGCGGAACGTGGGCGGCCGGACGCGAGCTCGCCGCAGAGCTTCGCGCCGGGGACCCTCCGCTTTCGATCGACAGCGACGGAACGGTCTTCTGATTTCGAACATTCGGAAGAAGAACAAGCGCAAACGGCTTGGAAGGAAAACAGCATGGCGCATGAGGAAAACAGCACGGCGCATAACGTCCACGTCATCGACCATCCTCTCGTCCAGCACAAGCTCACGCTCTTGCGCAAGAAGGAGACCAGCACCACGAGCTTCCGGCGGCTCCTGAACGAAATCGGGTCGCTGATGGCCTACGAAGTCACCCGTGACGTATCGATGCACGAGATCGTGATCGAAACGCCGATGGAGACCATGCATTCCAGGCTCATCGACGGCAAGAAGCTCGTGTTCGTGCCGATCCTGCGCGCGGGGACAGGTCTTCTCGACGGGTTCCTGTCGGTTGTTCCCGGTGCGCGCGTCGGGCATGTCGGCTTGTACCGCGAACCCAAGTCGCTGGTCGCCGTCGAGTATTACTTCAAGATGCCCGGCGGCGATGCTCGCCACGGGCAACTCCGCGGTCGCTGCCGTGGAGCGTCTGAAGGAGGCGAGGCCACGCAGCATCCGCTTCGTCTGCCTCGTGTCTTGCCCGGAAGGGATCGCAACCTTCCGGGCCGCGCATCCGGACGTCCCGCTCTACACCGCCGCGATCGACCGGCAGCTCAACGACCATGGCTACATCGTCCCGGGGTTGGGCGATGCCGGGGACCGCATCTTCGGCACCAAGTGACTTGCCCCCGATGGCCGACTTGCTCATCCGCAATGCGACGCTGCCCGATGGCCGCACGGGCTGCGATGTGCTCGTCACCGAGGGGCGGATCGTCGACGTCGCACCGCGCTTATCTGCCGCTGCGGCGCATGTGCTGGACGCCGATGGATACTTGCTCTCGCCTCCTTTCGTCGATGCCCATTTTCACATGGACTCGACGCTAACCTACGGCCTGCCGCGCATGAACCGGAGCGGAACGCTTCTCGAGGGTATCGCGCTATGGGGCGAACTGAAACCGCTGCTCACGCAGGAAGCGCTGGTCGAGCGTGCGCTTAGCTATTGCGACTGGGCGGTGGCGAAGGGCCTGCTCGCGATTCGCTCGCATGTCGACATCTGCGACCCGCGGCTGCTC
This sequence comes from Betaproteobacteria bacterium, assembly GCA_005889025.1. GTDB lineage: Bacteria > Pseudomonadota > Gammaproteobacteria > Burkholderiales > Casimicrobiaceae > PALSA-1003. Next base: position 4,975 of record VBCZ01000271.1, on the reverse strand, counting down.
GCGGTCGAAGCGCTCCTGCACGTGCGCGAGCAGGTGAAGCCTTATCTCGACCTGCAGCTGGTGGCGTTTCCGCAGGACGGTGTTCTGCGCAGCCCGGGCGCCCTCGACAACTTGAAGCGCGCGCTGGCAATGGGCGTGGACGTGACCGGCGGAATTCCACATTTCGAGCGCACGATGGCCGAAGGCGCGGAATCGATCCGCATTCTGTGCAACCTGGCGGCGGAGCGCGGCTGTCCGGTAGACATGCACTGCGATGAAACCGACGATCCGATGTCACGCCACATCGAAACGCTGGCGTTTCACACGCGGCGGCTGGGGATGCAAGGCCGCGTAGCCGGCTCGCACCTTACGTCGATGCACTCGATGGACAACTATTACGTGTCGAAGCTGATTCCGCTGATCCGTGAAGCAGGCGTGCATGCGATCGCCAATCCGCTGATCAATATCACGCTCCAGGGCCGGCACGACACTTACCCCAAGCGCCGCGGCATGACCCGGGTGCCGGAGCTCATGGCAGCCGACGTCAACGTCGCGTTCGGCCACGATTGTGTGATGGATCCGTGGTACGCGCTGGGCAGCGGCGACATGCTCGAAGTCGCCGCAATGGGTTTGCATGTGGCGCAAATGACCGGCGTGGACGCGATGCGTGCGTGCTTCGCCGCGGTCACCGCGAACCCGGCGCGCATCCTCGCTCTCGACGGCTATGGGATCGCGCCCGGCTGCCGCGCGGACTTCGTGCTTCTGCAGGCGCGCGATCCGGTCGAAGCCATTCGCGTGCGCGCGGCACGGCTCAAGGTATTCCGCGCCGGACGCGTCATTGCGGAAACCCCGGCAGCCACGGCCACGCTCCATCTCGACGGGCGTCCGAAGAGCGTGGATTGGACCGTGAGGAGTTCGGTTTAGCTACCCCGGGAGTCGAAGGGGACACGGGCACCGCAATACCCGCTCCGCGCTGGTGGCGCCGCGGGCGCGGACGGATTCGTGCGCCTACGCCGATTCCCGAGAGCTCGGCTGCGGCGCGTTCGTCGGCGCGATCCTGGTGTCGGCTCGCGCGCCCTGGACCATTTCGGTCATCCAGTTGACCAGCAGCGAGGTGTATGAACGCTGCGCGTCCTCATCGGACAATCCGTGGTCTGCGCCCCGAATCACGCGGGAGGTAAGCGAATGGGCTCGCGTGCATGCCTCCACATAGCTGCTGATCACCGCATGCGGTACCACGCTGTCGTTTTCCGACTCGATTACAAGCACGTCGCCTTGAAATGTCATACAGGCGCGCAGCGCGCGATTGTCTGCCGGTGGAACCAGGTTCTGCCGATATGCGACCAGATCATTGTCGCGGTGCAATTGCCGCTTGGGCAACTCCCAGCCGCCATCGAGGTACAAGGCCGGTGCACGCAGCGCCAGCCATTTAACGGCACGCATGGAGGTGAGGATCGCGGCCAGGTAGCCGCCGTAACTGCTGCCCACCACGGCGATGGCGGAACTGTCGACGTTGGGATTGCCGACCAGCACATCGTAGGCCGCCACCACATCGACCAGATTCTGTTCGCGCGAAACCTTCTCGAATTGCGCGCTGGTTGCCGCGTGCCCGCGCAAGTCGAAGGTGAGGCATACGCATCCGAGCGCGGCAACTTCCCGCGCGCGTGCGAGATATTGCTGCTGGCTGCCGCCCCACCCATGCACGAACAATACGCCTGGAATCTGGGTGCCGGGGGTGATGAGCGTTCCGGAAACGTGCCCATCGCCGACTACGACATCGATCGTCTGGTCACGGGTTGGCATAGGACTCGATGCGCGCGTATTTGGTCATGGCGCCCGCGTGCTCGTCGATGTCACGGAAATACACCACGGCATCGCGCGGAACCGACCCGATAGCATACACTTCGGTTGTTGATGCGCGGATGACATCGAGCGTTGCATCCGTGAGAAAAGCTTCCAGCGCGGCGACTTCCGCCCCGCTCGCGCCGCCCATGCGCCAGGACTGCTCCAACACGCCCGAGCGCCATTGCCCTTTGTTATCGACTCCTTGCACAACATCGTAGTTGCAGCGCGATGCGAACATGCCACGAAACGACGTCAGCGCGGCGTCGTGGTATTGGCGCGCCTGGGCAACAGCGATCTCGACTTCCGGCGCAAGCGTGAGCGCCAGCAGTCGGTCAAAATCGCCACGGGCGACAATCAGGTCGGAGCCGCCGTATACGTGCTCGCCGCGATGGTTGGTGGTGAGCCGCTGCATGCCGCAATAACTTGCGCGTATATGGCCGACGCACACCTGGCCAACGCTGCGCGTGACCGCCTCCGTCAAATCCTGTTCGAGCACCAGGCCTTCGCGGCCGAGGACATCGTCGCTAAGGGACTGGAGCCGCGCATCGAGCGTCTGTTCGTCGTCAACGACGAACTGTCCCAGCCCGCCGATTCCGCTTGGATGTTTGATGCGAACGCGGCCCAGCGCAAGCAGCCGCACACCGGCGGTTCGCGCATCGCGCGTCGCGAAAGCGGAGTAGCCTGGGAGTACCACGTCGCGTACACGGTTCGCGAACTCCGGAGACCATCCATCGGGCGAGCGTGAGTCGGCTTCGGGCAGCGGGTGGGTGATCGCCTTCGTGATGGCGAAAGCAAACGGCACGACACCGCCGAACAAATCCTGCTCGCCTTTTATCCCCAAGTTCCGTGCCGCGTCCAGCCCGATCAGCGTGTCGTTCGGTACGAAATACAAGGGGCTTAAGTAACGGCGCGAACGGTCGAATTCTTCGGCGAAGTCATAGCCCTTGATTGACGCGAGCCTGCGTGCGAGTTCGTGCAGTGTCACGCTTTCGTGATGCCGAGAGGCACGGCACGAATAGGTGACGACCGTGCCACCCGGCTCGGGTCGGTGCGTCATCGGCCAGAACTTTCCGGGCCTGTCTTCCCGGTTAGCCTGAATCCTTGTCCTTCTGCGAAGACTCCTTCTTTCCGGTCGAGGACATGCGCTTGCTTACCACTTTGTCATTCAAGAAGTGCACGGTGATGGTGGTCTTGTCGTCCTTCCAGACGGCCTCGCCAGTCGAGAGCCCGAGGAAACTGCGGCCCTCGGCGTCGACGGGGTCGCCCAGAATTTCTCGCACTTCCTTTTGCGACATGCCGTCGTGAATCTTGTCGAAATTCTCCTGATTCAGACGCGAGCCACAGGCCGCCAGGCACAGTAGCAGGGCGGCGATACCGAGCGAGCGAAGGACGCGCATGCTGGACTCCCTTAAGTGGCGCAGCTGCTTTCGCGACGGAGCTTCTGAAGCCTTTTGCCGGACGCGACCGTCTCGTTTCGCGTTCCTCTGGAGATCCCGTCGCGCTTCGCCGCTTGATCGGTTGTGTTCAGCCTTAAGCCATGGGGCCGTTGTGTGCGTCCCGTCGGCCTACCAGCTTCGCACGCCTATTGAAAATTCCGCGCGTGTGGGTCGGGCCCCTCGAGTTGCGAAAATCGCACGGGAAGGATCTCCTTCATATTCACGCTCCCATGGCTGTCTTTCTCGACCAGGATGAGTTGCTGAGCATCGGCTAAGCCTGCGGGAATCACCATTTTGCCGCCGGGCTTGAGCTGACCGATCAGCGGTGTGGGAATCAGGTCCGGCGCTGCCGTGACGATCACCTTATCGAACGGCGCATGTTCGGCCCAGCCATGGTAGCCGTTGCCGATCCTGAGTTCGACGTTGGCATAGCCCAAGCGGCTCAATCGTTGTTTCGCCTGCTCTGACAACTCTTCGATGACTTCGATGCTGTACACCTTTTTCGCCAGCGCGGCCACGATGGCTGCCTGATACCCCAGCCCGGTGCCAATTTCGAGCACGATGTCAGTGGGCTGGAGATCCAGCAAGTCGGTCATCAAGGCGACGATGAAAGGCTGAGAGATGGTTTTGTCGAAGCCGATCGGAAGCGGGGAATTGGCGTAGGCATACGGTTGAAGCTCGATGGGCACAAAGGCGTGACGCGGCACCTTGTTCATGACCTGCATGACCCGCCCGGCAAAAGCTGCTTTGCCGATCCGCGCACTCACATAGATGGCCGTAGCGGCAATCTCCGCGATCATGGATTGGCGCAGAGGCGCGAAATCGTCCGCGTTCATCGGGTCATCCGCCACATTGAATGGAAGAGGCGAAAGTTCGTCAGATACTAGGCCGCATCAAGCGTGCACCGCAAGCGATTGCGCCGTGGTTCGAGGGATCGGAAACGATTTTACGCGCTCGTGTCGCTTGTGCAGAGTGGCAGCGACGTTCCATCCCCGGCCCGGCGATTGGCGGTGCTATCGAGGGGAGTCGAACCACCCGCCCGGCATGGGCGACGCGAACGGGGCATAAGGCTTGCGCCGCCCGCAAGACGACGTGTTCCGAGCCGATTTCCAGCCGGACGCCAAGAGTGAAATCCGGCTGCGTCTATTTGGGGTTGTTCTGGCTCGTCGGGTCCGCCTTGTTCTCGTTCGCAGTGCCCGGCACGCTTGGCGCGCTCTCCTGCTGCGCCTGGGACGGCGCGTTCTGCTGCTGTTGGGGTACAGACGGAGCGGATGGTTCATTGGCGGGCTGATCGCTGCCGGGCAGCTGCAGTTGCGGTAGCTGCAGTTGGTGCTGCGGCAGCTGCAGTTACTGCTGCTGCGTGTCCTGGCTGCCGTTTCCGGGGCTTGACGAAGGCTGGTCCGGCATTTGTGCGTTGACCGCGAACGCGGCGAATGAGAGCGCCACCGTGAGGCTTGCAAGCTGGAGAGATTTCATCGCTGTTCCTTTCCGTGAGTCGAGTCGACTTCGGGTGCGCATTACTTGGACTGCACCGGCCGCGAGGGAAGTTCCCGCCACCGGCCAGGTCAGTCAATGTCCTACGAGCGGCTTCGCGCGGGCGAAGCTCCTGCGGTCGCCGCGTGACGTCGCCGGTGTTCGATAACAGCATAACGCGGAGCGCCGGCGGCGCGCGCGCTTGACCAATCGGAAATCCGTCACACCATAATCGCGAAGGT
>VBCZ01000270.1 GCA_005889025.1 Betaproteobacteria bacterium | reverse complement strand
TCCAAGCGGGGTTCCGGCGACGATCTGCTTTTCGAAGTCGCTGCCGATCATCCCGATGCGGTGGACACCCTCGGTCTCCACGCCGCCCGGGGCGATGGTGTTGACACGAATGTTCCGCGCTCCGAGTTCCTTGCCCAGCACGCGCGCGATCGAGTCGACGGCGCCCTTGGTCGCCGAATAGACCACCGAGTTCGGCGGCGCGCTGGTGCTGGCGACCGAGCTGATGTTGATCACGCTGCCGCCGTTGGGCCCGAAGTGCTTCAGCGCTTCCTGGATCGTCAGGATCGGACCGAGGACATTGGTGTTGAACTCGCGGTGGAATTCGTCCTCGGTGACGGCTTCGAGCGGGTCGAACGCGTAGATGCCGGCGTTGTTCACGAGCACGTCTGGCGCACCGAAGGCCTTCTTGGTCTCCGCGAAGAGACGCTTAACGTCGGCCGCTTTCGAGACATCGCCCTTGACCGCGATCGCCTTGCCGCCCTTGCTGGTAATTTCCGCGACCACGCGGTCCGCCCCCTCCTTGCTGGAGGCGTAGTTCACTGCCACCGCCGCCCCCGCCGCGCTCAAGCCTTTCGCGATTGCCGCGCCGATACCCTTGGAGGCGCCGGTTACGATGGCCACCTTGCCAGTTAGTTCGCTCATTTCGATACTCCTGTCGTCACGTCAATTTGACGCTTAGACAAGTATCGAAGCGAAAGGGTGGGATTTCAAGCGCTGGCTCGCTATAAGCTTAGATTTTCGAGAGACGGTCCAGATAGGCGCGCAGGATTCCGCGGCGCAGCCCGATATTCATGAACTTGCCTTCGCGAACGATCTCCACGAGGCCGGCCGTTTCCAGCTCCTTGATATGGTGGGAGAGCGTCGCGGCGCTCACGTCATGGGCGTCATGCAGCTTGCTGCACGGAAGGGGGTCGTCGCTGGCGCCGATCTGTTTGAGAATCTGATAGCGGCGCGGTTCGGCCAGCGCGCGGGCGATCCGCGCAAACTGCCGATCCGTCAGGCGATTGAGTTTTGAAGCAGACACCGTTTCAGGACAACTCCGATCGAATCCGGTTCCCTGGCCCGCGATTCAGCTTGGCGGCATCTTAACATCGAGCCTGAACCAAATAGGGTCGGAGACAATTTTCGGATGATGCTGGCGACCGGCGCGCAGGTCGTCTTACAATAGGTCGCGAACCGACCGCAAGTCGGGAAGTCGTCTCCGAGCCACTTACCTTCTGAGCCCATAACGATGCGCCAAGCCATCGCCATCCTGCTCTTGCTACTGTCCTCTGTCCTGACGTGCGCGGCAGCGCAGCCGACGAGCGAGTCGATAGAGACTCTGCTAACGCTTGCGTCAAGGAATGGCGCGAGCCGTCGCAGGGAAGAGCCTGTCGGCGGAGCAACAGCGCTATCTCGAGGCCACGCCCCAACGATTTGTCACGATCATGAGGGAAGAGCTTTCCTGGGAGAACCTCAAACCGATGTACATCGAGATTTATAGAGACAGTTTCACCCAGGAAGAGATCGATGGCTTGATCGCGTTCTACCAAAGCCCGGTCGGAATGGCATTCGTCAACAAGATGCCGATAGTTATGCAAAAGTCGATGACGAGTATGCAGGCCCGGATGCAGCCTATTATGGAGAAGATGAAAGCGGCCACGAGACAAGCGCTCGAGGACGCGAAAGTCGCCAAATAGCTCCCGCTTCCGATTGCGAACAAGGTGTCGATCGCGTGCGAATGAATTCGCACCTACAGGAGCTTCGCGTGAAGATTATTCGCATTGCGCTTGTCGCGCTTAGCTTCGTACTCGCCTGCGTGTTCGCCGCAAGCGCGGCCGCACAGGCCTGGCCCGCTGCGAAGCCGGTCAAGGTGATCGCCGTGTTCCCGCCGGGCGGCTCGGTCGATCAGGTCGCGCGCGTCCTTGCCCAGCAGATGTCGACACAGACGGGTCAGACGTTCATCGTCGACAACCGCGGCGGCGCATCCGGCTCGATCGGTACCGCTGCGATTGCCAAGGCCGAGCCGGATGGCTACACCATCGGCGTCGTCTTCGATACGCACGCGGTGAATCCATCGCTGATCCCAAACCTGCCGTTCGACACGCTCAAGGACCTGACCCCGCTTATGCTCGTGGGCACGGGAGGCATGGCGCTCGTCGCCAATGTCCAGCAACCGTACAAGTCGTTCCGGGATGTGGTCGCCGCAGCCAAGGCCAAGCCGGGGAGCGTAGCCTACGGCACGATCGGCGCCGGCAGCATCGGCCACCTCACGATGACACAGCTCGGCAATCAGCTCGACGTCGAGTTCAACCACATTCCGTATCGCGGCGGCGGCCCGTTGATGAGCGATGCGGTCGCCAACCAGATTCCGCTGGCGATCGGCTCCGTATTTCTGGTGAGCCCGCACGTCGCGTCGGGACGGCTGCGCGCGATCGCCGTGACCTCGCTCAAGCCCGATCCTAGCCTTCCCGGTGTCGAACCGATCGCGGCTCAGGGCGTGCCCGGCTTCGAGGCTTACACGTGGTGGGGCGTGGTCGCTCCGGGTAACATGCCGGCGCCGCTCGTCAAACGCATCTATGAGGAGCTCGCCAAGGCCGTGAACACGCCCGCGGTCCGTGAAAAGCTCGCGGCACAAGGCATGGAGGTACGCGGCGCGGCCGGCGACGAGCTCGATGCCTTCGTGCGCAAGGAAATGGTCCGCTGGGCCAAGGTCATCAAGGACAACAAGATCAAGTCCGGCGACTGAAATCGGGGACAGACCACGGTTTCCTGATCCGCTCTACCCGGAAGGAATCCGTGGTCTGTCCCCAGAAGGAGAAAATCATGCAAGCCCACGTCATTCGTGCGATTTTTGTATTGGCCGCGGCAACCTGCTCCAGCGCCTGGGCACAGCCCGTAAAGATCACCCCTCTCGGCTCGCACACGGGCGAGCTCTGCATGCGCGACCGCGCGACGATCTTCGAGGACCCGACGGGCTTACGCATCCTCTACGACGCAGGACAGTCGGTGACGGGCGCGGACGATCCGCGCCTTGGAAAGATCGACGTTGTCATCCTGAGCCACGCGCACGGCGATCATATCGGCGACCTGAAGATGAAGGCTCTCGACGGAGGCACCTGCGACAATCCGCTGGTCGTGTCGGCGGCGCCGAATTCCACGACTACCGAGATCGCCGCCGCGAAGAACGCTGCGGTGATCATGGTCGTGCCGCTCGCGAATTTCATCGGCCGCAAGGTCGAGTCGATCCGCGGCAAGCCGACGATGGCGTGCTCGCAGACCGGGGCTGACATCGTGGGGCCTTTGGCCGCGCCTTGCCTCGCCACCGTCCAGACAGGCGGCACGCGCACGGTCAAGGCGTCCGCCACGTCCAAGGCCGTCGAGATCACGGCGGTCCCCGCCGCACACGACAGCACCGTGCCGATCGCCTTGCTCGGCGAAGCGGAGCGAAAATACCTGGAGCCGGACAGCGTCAGCCTTATACTCGGCCCGCCCAGCGGCTACGTCATCCGCTTCACCAACGGCCTAACCGCCTATCTGACCGGCGATACGGGACTGCACGCCGAAATGCAAGTGGTCGAGCGCGATTTCTACAAAGCGAATCTGATGGAGCTCAATCTCGGGCAGAGCGCGCTCACGCCGGAGGCGGCCGCTTACGCAGTAAACACGCTGGTGCAGCCCGCCGCGGTGATCCTGTCCCACGTCAACGAAGCTGCGACCGCCGGCGGCAAGGTGCGCCCGACGACGCGCAGCGCCGCGTTCATCACCCTGGTCCAGGGACGGCCCGGCTATCCAGCGCTGAGCGGCAAGACCATGGAATTCGACGGCGCGGGCAAGTGTGTGGCCGGCTGCTAGCGCTCGATAAGGGTCGTGACATATGGCGACGGAGAAAAGTGATTTTTTGAGCTAACGATCCACTTCGGAAAGCGGTCCGGCCGTTCGTTCTCCCTTCGCATCGCGATGCCAGGCACGCTGCTCTCCGTCCCCGTCGACACCTCGCAGAGGGTCCGCGAGAATGGCGCGCAGGCCGACTATCAGCGAAGGATCTGTCCGTCCTTGCCAATGACCGTCAACTCCACAAATTTTCACGCCTCGTGATTGGTTCGCGAGAAGCTGACGCGAAATCCGCCAAAATTGACGTCATGCATGGTTTCCAGCGCTGGAATTAGCTTCTCGCGCGTCAGATCGCGGCCCGCGCGCCGCAAGCCCTCGACCGATATTCGCGCGGACAGATAGCTTTCCAGTGTGAGAAAC
>VBCZ01000033.1 GCA_005889025.1 Betaproteobacteria bacterium | reverse complement strand
AAGGCCCATCATGGTGACGACGGGGATGAGCGCATTGCGCAGCCCGTGCTTGATCACGACGACGTTTTCGCTCAGACCTTTGGCGCGCGCCGTGCGCACGTAGTCTTCATGCAGGATGTCGACAAAGGATGAGCGGGTGAATCGCGCCATGATCGCTGCGACCGCGGCGCCGAGCGTCAACGACGGAAGAATGTAATGCTTCCAGGTGTCGGCGCCCACGGTAGGCAGCCAGTTGAGCTGTACCGCGAAGATCTGCATCAGCACCATGCCCAGCGCAAACGCCGGGAAGGAAATGCCGGACACCGCCAACGTCATGCCGACGCGATCGGGCCATCGATTGCGCCAAACCGCCGACAGAACGCCGATAAGCATGCCGATCGCGACCGACCACGACATCGCCGCCAGGGTGAGCCAGAACGTCGGCATGAACCGCTCGCCGATTTCCGTTGCCACCGGACGTTTGGTGCGCAGCGACTTGCCGAAGTCGCCCCGCAATGCGCCTGTGGCGAAGCGCAGGAACTGCTGTGGAAGCGGTTTGTCGAGGCCAAGATCCTGGCGCACCAGTGCGACCGTCTCAGGCGTCGCGTCCGGGCCGGCGGCGAGCCGCGCGGGATCGCCCGGCAACAAGTGCACGAACATGAACACCAGCACGCCGACGATCAGCAGCGTCGGGATCAGTCCGACCAGTCGCTTGGCGAGGTACTGGAGCATGGATTTACCGCGCCAATGCTGCGATCCGAAAGCGGCGGCGCGGGGCCGCCGCTCGCTCTCAGTTCAGAGCTTTAAATCGACTTCGGTGAAATTGAACGACGCGTCCGGGATCACGTAGACGCCGCTGAGTTTCTTGCTGTGCGCCGACAGCAGCTTCTCGACGACCAGCGGGGCCCAGGGAGCGTCCTTCCAGATCGTCTGCTGTGCATCCTTGTACAGCTTGGCCTTCTCGGTGCCATCGGTCGTGAGCTGTGCGCCCTTGATGTCGTTGTCCACCTGCGGGTTCTTGTAGTACGCGGTGTTGAAAAGCTTCGGCGGCCACGATTCGCCGTAAAGCAGCGGACGCAGCGCCCAATCCGCCTCGCCGGTCGAGGTCGACCAGCCGACATAGTAGAGCCGCGGGGTGAGGGCGGCGACGCGACGAATACCTTAACGCAAGTCGATTTGCGAGAACTCGAACGACCCGTCCGGCATCGTGTGCACGCCGGTGAGCTTCTTGTTGTTCGCCGACAGTAGTTTCTCGGTCACCAGGGGCACCCAGGGGACGTCCTTGTAGATCGTCTCCTGCGCATCCTTGTAGAGCTTCGCCTTCGCGACATCGTACGGCCACGGTCCGAGCTTCACCGCGTACTCGACGCCCGGAGGCGCGACGCCCTCGGCCGGCGCGGCATAACCGTTGAACGCGACCTTGGCCAGCGCATCCTTGTTGATCGCATATGCGATCGCCTGGCGCACCTTGGGATTGTCGAAGGGTTTCTGCTGCGTATTCATCGACAGATAGCGCAGCACGATCGAAGGCGCGGAGACCACTTCCAGGTCCGGTTTGCCTTTGAGAACCTCGGCCAGCTCATACGGCACTGGAAACGTGAAGTGCGCCTCGCCGGTCTGCATCAGCGCCGCACGCGAATTGTTGTCGACCACCGGTTTCCAGGTGATGGTGTCGACTTTGGGATATCCCTTTTTCCAGTATCCGTCGAACTTCGCAACCTTGAGGTAGTCGGTGGCCTTCCATTCGACGAACTTGAACGGACCGGTGCCGACCGGGTGGAAGGCGATGTCCTTGCTTCCCCATTGCTTCAGCGCCGCAGGGCTGATCATCACTGTCGATGGGTGCGCGAGTTGATTCGGTGTAGTCGTCGACGACTTCGGTCTTGGCGATGTTGTTGTTGTACAGACCGTAGCGCTTGAGCTTGTTATCGGGATTGGTCACTCGATCGAGATTGACCTTGACCGCATCGGCCTTGAAGTCGGTGCCGTCGTGGAACTTGATCCCTTTTTTCAACTTGACCGTATACGTGAGCCCGTCGTTGCTCGCCTCGTAGCTTTCGGCCAGCACCGGGATCATTTTCATGTCCTTGTCGAACCCGTACAGGCCTTCGTAGAAAGACTTCGCCATCGCCTGCGACAGCGTGTCGTTTGCATCATAGGGGTCGGTCGTGGTGAATGTCGACGCGACCGCGAAGACCACGTCCTTGGCGGCGAACGCGGGTACGGCGACGATCGTGCCGAGCGCCATCGTGGCGACGAGAAGCGAGCGTGAAAGGGGTTTCATACGGTGTCTCCAGTGGGTGCAAGCGAGGACGCGATTGAAAACGCGTCCGCAGTTGTTTTAGTCAAGCGCCGACGATCGGGTGCGTTGCGACGTAATGCCCGGGTGCGACCTGCTTGAGCGGCGAGACTTGCGGTTCATCGCCCACCGCCCGGATCGGGCTCGGGATCTCCTCCGATGATAGCTCGGTTTTGCGCTTGCGTCGCGCCGGGTCGGCAACCGGCACTGCGGCGAGGAGCTTGCGAGTGTAAGGATGCTGCGGATTCTCGAAGATCGCCCGCCGCGGCCCAATCTCGACGATCTGGCCGAGATACATCACGGCGACGCGGTGGCTGATCCGCTCCACGACCGCCATGTCGTGCGAAATAAACAGATACGACAGGCCGAACTCCGCCTGAAGGTCGAGCATCAGATTGATGATTTGAGCCCGGATCGACACGTCCAGCGCCGACACCGCTTCGTCGGCGACGATGATCTTGGGCTTGAGCGCGAGCGCGCGCGCGATGGCCACTCGCTGCCGCTGTCCGCCGGAAAACTCGTGCGGATAACGCTTCGCCGAGTCGGGAGACAGTCCGACATGCTCCAGCAGCCACGCGACCCGCTCCTCGGCGGCTCCTTTGGCGATGCCGTGGATGTACAACGGCTCCGCCACCGAAAAGCCGACAGTCAGGCGCGGATCGAGCGAGGCGTAGGGGTCCTGGAAGATCATCTGGATCTCGCGCCGCAGCGGCCGCACTTCGTCGGGTGAAAGCTTGGCGATGTCGCGGCCGTTGAGCTCGATGCTGCCCGCGCCGATAGTTACCAAGCGCAGCAGCGAACGGCCCGTGGTCGACTTCCCGCATCCCGACTCACCGACCAGCGCCAACGTTTCGCCGGCCCGCAGATCGAAGCTGACCTGCTCGACCGCGTGCACCTCGCGACGCACGCGGCCGAGAATGCCGGAGCGGATCGGAAATCGGGTCTTGAGCCCGCGAACGCGAAGGAGCGGTTCGCCTGGCGGGGACAGGGCGCGTACAGGCGCCGCAGGCGCGCCGTCGCCGCTGGTCGTCAGCAGCGGAAAGGGCGCGGGCGTATCGCTTCCCTGCATCGAGCCCAGCCGCGGTACCGCGGCGAGGAGTGCCTGGGTATAGGCGTGGCGCGGCGCGTGAAAAATCTGCTCGACGTCGCCTTCTTCGACTTTTTCCCCCCGGTACATGACGATCACCCTGTGCGCGACCTCGGCAACGACGCCCATGTCGTGTGTGATGAAAACGACCGCCATGCGCATTTCCTGCTGCAGCAGCCGCACCAGCTCGAGGATCTGCGCCTGAATGGTGACGTCGAGCGCCGTCGTGGGCTCGTCGGCGATGAGCAGCTTAGGCTTGCACGACAGCGCCATGGCGATCATCACGCGCTGGCGCATTCCCCCGGAAAGCTGGTGCGGGTAGCGGCCGAGCACCTGCGCTGCTTCCGGAATGCGCACTTGCTGGAGCATGCGCAGTGCCTCGCGGCTTGCCGCCGAGAAATCCTTGCCCTGATGCAGACGTATCGATTCGGCGATCTGCTCCCCGACGGTGAAGACGGGGTTGAGCGAGGTCATCGGCTCCTGGAAGATCATCGCGATTTCGGCGCCGCAGATCTCGCGCATGACCGACGGGCTCGCCTGCGCCAGGTCAAGGCTTCCGCTGTCGCGGGCGAAGAAGAGCTTGCCCGAGGTGATGCGGCCACCGCCGTGCTCGACCAGGCGCATCAGCGAGAGCGCGGTCACCGATTTTCCCGAGCCCGATTCGCCGACGATGGCGATAGTCTCGCCGCGGTCGACGCCGAAAGACACGTTGCGCACCGCGGAGACCACGCGCTCGGAAGTGCGGAATTCCACCGACAGCCCGCTGACGGAAAGCAGTGCGGCCGGCGTCGCAGCGGTCATCGGATGTCCACCTTGTCACGACTGCGCAAAGCCTATCCTCTCGCGTCGAGGGTCATGCCGCCCTCGAGCGAAGCGCCTGCGCGCGGATCTCGTCAAGCGTGGCATTCATGGTGATCGCCTGTGGATCGACCTTGAGCCATATCAGTGACGGACGGTCCTGGGCGAGCGAGCGTTGCAGCGCGGGCGCGAACTGCTCCGTGCGGTCTATGGTCTCGCCATGCGCGCCATAGGCCCGTGCGAGCGCGGCAAAGTCCGGATTGACGAGATCGGTGCCGTAGACGCGGGCGGGAAAGTGCTTTTCCTGATGCATGCGGATCGTGCCATAGCTGCAGTTGTCGACCACGATGAAAACGATCTTGAGGGCATACTGTACCGCGGTTGCCAGTTCCTGGCCGTTCATGAGAAAGCACCCGTCTCCGTTCCATGACACCACGATGCGCTCCGGATGCACGGCTTTCGCCGCAACTGCGGCGGGAACGCCGTAGCCCATCGATCCGCTGTACGGCGCGAGCTGGGTTCGAAAGCGCCGATGGCGGTATAGCCGGTGCAGCCACGCCGTGTAATTCCCCGCGCCGCTGGTGAGGATCGCGTCGTCGGGAAGGCACTCGCGCAGCGTCGCCACGACCCGCCACAGGTCGAGATCG
>VBCZ01000269.1:16745-17575 GCA_005889025.1 Betaproteobacteria bacterium | reverse complement strand
TGGAACCGAGGAGTTACGAGATTTCGTAACTCCTTTTTTTTGCTCAAATAATTAGATTCGCCCTGGATACGCCTGGAGCTGGCAGTTTTTAGGCGGTTGTTCAAGATTCACCCACTGCTTTGCTTGCTTTTTCGAAAACGACAGCCCGAAGACGCTTCAGGCATTTGATGCACGATGCAGTCTACGCGCAATAGCCTCGGGGATGCGCTAAAGCATGGCGGTCAAAGTTGAGGCAATGAGGTGCGCCGATGATTGCACATTCCCAGATCCGCCTGAAGATCGACGCGCTCGTTTTCGACGCTTACGGAACGCTGTTCGATGTTCAGTCGGTGGCGGCAACCGCGGATCGGCTCCGGCCGGGACATGGCGACGCGCTGGCGCGTTTATGGCGCGCCAAGCAGCTCGAATATACTTGGCTGCAGAGCCTGATGCTGAGCGCGGCACAGCGTCGGGACGATTTTGCAGCGGTGACGGCGCACGCGCTGGACTATGCCCTCGAGGCGCTTGGGCTGACGCTAGCGGCTTCGGATCGCCGTCATCTACTCGATGCGTATCTCGACCTCGCCCCATTTGCGGAAGCGGAAGACGTGCTTGCGCGCCTCGCTCCGCTTCGGCGACTCATTCTTTCCAACGGCACGCGCGAAATGCTGGAGCCTCTCGCTGCAGCAACCGGCCTATCTCGCCACCTCGAAGCGATTCTCTCGGTCGATGCGGCGGGCATCTACAAGCCCAGTCCGCGCGTCTACCAGCTTGCAGTCGATCATCTCGGCTTGGCCCCGTCACGCATCGGATTCGTGTCGTCCAACGGGTGGGATGCCACCGGCGCGAAG
>VBCZ01000269.1:0-16704 GCA_005889025.1 Betaproteobacteria bacterium | reverse complement strand
CTCGGTCTGGTAGGCAAAGCGTAATTGCGGGGCGCGCAGCAGGCATGAAGCGCCCTGCTAAGGCATGTACTGCCCGCCGTTCACCTCGATGATCTGACCCGTTACGTAGCCGCTCATCTCATCCGACGCAAGATAGACGAACGTTCCCGCGCACTCCTCCGCGGTGCCCAGCCGGTTCATGGGTATGGTCGCCTGCATCGCCTTCAGCTGCTCCGCGCTGGAGTAGCGCTCATGAAAAGGCGTGGTGATGACGCCCGGCGATACGGCATTGACCCGTATCTTGTCCGCCGCGACTTCCTTGGCCCAGCCGCGCGTCGCCGTGGAGATGAATCCCTTCGCTCCCGCGTAGATGATCGCCCCGCCGCCGCCGCCGTGCCGCGCGGCAATCGAGGTCACGTTGATCACGTTGCCTCCACCCTGGCGGCGCATGAACGGGATCACCTCGTGCATGAATATCGCGACCTGGGTGACGTTGAGCGTAAGCACCTTGTGCAGATACTCGTCGCTGTATTCCTCGATCTTGGTGCGGCCAATCATTCCGCCCGCGTTGTTGATGAGCACGTCGATGCGGCCACAGGCCGCCACGGCCTCCGCGACGATCCGGCTGACGTTCGCGCTGCGGGTGACGTCGCCCCCGACCAGATGCGCCTCGGCACCAAACGACCGAACATCGGCGGCGACCGATTCCGCGGCCTCGCGGCTCGCGTTGTAATGAACGACGACGCGGCTCCCCAGCTTGGCGAATGCGCGGGCAGCGGCGGCGCCGATGCCCGTCGATGACCCGGTGATGAGAACGACTTTACCTTTGAGGTCGGAGATCATCCCCTGCTCCCGATTGGTGAGTGTGCGATGCGCTGCATTTTACTTGAATTTGTCTGACGTTACGTTCATTATGTCAGACAAATAATCATTATGCCGAGCCGAGACCGCATCGCCCGCACGCGACCGCCCGCCGATCAGGGTCGGGCGACCGCCCTGCTTGCGGCGCCCGGGCGCACGATGAAATCGCAAAGCGTTGTCGATACACTGGGACTCAAGATCGTCTCCGGCGAACTCGAGTCGGGTGCCCTGCTCCCGACCGAGGTCGAGCTTTCGCTGCGGATGGGCCTCTCCCGCCCGTCGCTGCGCGAAGGCTTGCGGGCGCTGGCGCAGAAGGGCCTGGTCGAAGCGCGGACACGACGGGGAACGAAGGTTCACGACAAGGCGCACTGGAACGTGCTCGATGCGGACGTGTTGCGGTGGATCGCCGCATCGCCGCCCGATCCTGCATTCTTCATGGACCTGCTCGACGCGCGGAACATCTTCGAGCCGGCCGCGGCTCGCCTTGCCGCCGCACGCGCCACTCCCGAGCAAATCCTCGCGATCGAGCACGCTTTTCGCGAAATGGCCAAGTCACTGCCGGACGACGTGGACAGCTGCTGTCGTCACGATCTTGCATTCCATGAGTTGATCATCGCGGCGACGGGAAATCGGCTGCTGATCGGTTTTGCGGGAGCGATCCGAACCGCGCTGCTGGCCGCGTTTCGCCTGTCCAGCAATGCCCGCGAATCGTATGAGAACTCGCTGTCCGAGCATTGGGCGGTTGCTGCCGCGATCCGCCGGCGCTCGCCCGATGAGGCCGACCAGGCGATGCGAATTCTTCTGGCAGGCACGGCGCGCGATCTCTCGCCTGTGTATGCGTCACAACGGCGCGGCAAACCCCCGCGCCGATCGGCAGCGCTGGCGCGCCGCCGAAGCAACCAGGGATAACAAGCCCGATGTCTGCAACCAACGGAGGAAATCCATGAAGATCCAATCGGTTTTGCGCAACCTCGCGCTCTGCCTCATCGCGGCATCGGCAGCGCTCAGCGTGGCCGACGCGGCGGCTCAGGCCAAAAAGCAGGTAAAGATTTCGCACGCCACGGCGGCCGACGTGGGCAACGATAACCACATGGTGTCGTGGATTATCGCCAATTACATTAACACCAACTCCGACACGCTCGAGGCCCGGATCTATCCCGCCAATCATCTTGGCGAGGAGCGAGCGGTCGTCGAAGGCATGCAGCTAGGCGCCGGTGCGACCATCCACATCGGCGGCACAGCCATTCACAACAATTTCAACAAGCGCATGGGCGTGTGCGACCTGCCCTTCCTGTGGCGCAACTACGAGCATTACCACCACGTGATCGACGGCAAGGTCGGCGAAATTCTTGCCGCGGAGCACGAAAAGCTGGGGCTCAGGGTCCTTGGGTGGCAGGACAGCTGGGGTTACCGCAACGTCGTCACAACCAAGAAGGAAATCAAGAAGCCTGAGGACTTGAAGGGCTTGAAGATCCGCACTATCCAGACGCCCACGTATGTCGCCGCGCTGAATGCGATGGGCGCCAACGCGACGCCGATGGCGTTTGGCGAGGTGTACACGTCGCTGCAGACCGGTGTGCTCGACGGCTTCGAGCACGCCTCGGCGGTGATCTACACCGGCAAGTATTACGAGGTTGCCAAGTACATCACGCTCACCGAGCACCTTTTCGGACCCACCGTGACCGTGATCTCGAAAAAGGAGTGGGACGGCTATACCGACAAGGAAAAGCAGGTCGTCGCCGCCGCTGCGAAGCTCGGGCAGGACGTCAACCGCGGGCTTTCGGCACAGCGTGACGCCGAGTCGATGGAAAAGCTCAAGGCCAAGGGCATGGTCGTCAATCCCATCGACAAGAGCGGATTCATCAAGGCTGCGATTCCGCTGCAGGACCAACTCGCCAAGTCCCTCGGCGCCGAGGATCTGCTGAAGATCATCCGGGAGACGAAGTGACGCAGTCGTCCAAGAGCAAGACCCATGAGCTTCACGGCGATTGGATACGGGTGAGTCGTCGTGAGCGAGCGCGCAGCGCGAGTCGAAGGATCTTGTCCGAGCCACGCGTTTCCCGGATCTAATTGCCGGTCGCGTCACTTGCCTGAACTTGGGCCCCGGCGGGAGTTTGTCCTGAGCAAAGCCGAAGGGCCGGGGCGACAAACCTTAAGCGTCGCGTGGTGAAATTGAATAGCCAATTCATGACTGTCCGACTGTTTCGTGCGATCGATCGGACGGTCGAATACGGCCTGTTTCTTATCTTTCTGACCTTCACCATTGTCGGCGGCCTGCAGGTCTTCAATCGCTTTGTCCTTGGGCTTCCGCTTTCCTGGAGCGAAGAGTTCCAGAAGTTTGGCCACATCTGGATGGTGATGCTCGCCATCCCGGTGGCTTACCGCCGCGGCGCGCATCTCGGCATGGACATGCTGCTGCGCCTGCTGCCGCCTGTCACGCAGCGCCTCGTCGGATTGCTCACCGAGCTCTTATGGCTGCTTTTGGCCCTCGCGATCGGCCGCTATACCTTGGTGATCATGCAAATCGCAAAAACGCAGGAAAGCCCAGGCCTCGGGCTGCCCATGGACTGGGTGTATTCGGGCATGGTCATCGGCAGCGCATATCTTGCGCTCGTCGCCGGCCGGCGCTTTGCCGCGCATTTCGGGTGGCGCGAGCCGCCCCCCGAGAGTCTCGGGGGCCATTGATGCTGGCGGGACTCTTCGTTCTGCTGCTGGTCCTGATCACGCTTGGCGTGCCGATCCTTCTGGTGATGGGCGCCGTCGGGTTGGCCGGGATCCTGCTTACGCCGAATCTCGTTCCGGCGCTTTTTCCCCAGAAGATGTTCGCGATGCTCGACAACTTCAGCCTGCTCGCGCTGCCCTATTTCATTCTCGCGGGCGAGCTGATTTCCGCAGGCGGCATCTCCAAGAAGCTCGTCGAGTTCGCCGAGACGGTCGTCGGTCACTGGCGGGGCGGACTGGGCCACGCCTCGGTCGTCGCCAGCATGGTCTTCGCGGGCGTATCGGGCTCGTCGGTCGCGGACACGTCCGCCATCGGCTCGATCCTGGTGCCGGCGATGAAAGACAACGGCTACAAGCCCGGCTTCGCTGCCTCGCTGGTAGCTTGCGCCGGCACCATCGGCGCGATCATCCCGCCCAGCATGACCATGATCGTTTACGGCTCGATGGCCAACGTGTCGATCGGCGGCTTGTTTATGGGCGGCATAATTCCCGGCATTCTGATCGGCATCGGGCTGATGATCGTCATCCGCATCTATTCGTTCGCGCCGGCGTTTCCGGAGCTGCGACGCACCAGCGGAAAATTCAACTTGCGCCGCGTCGGTCGCGCCCTGGTCAGCGTCTGGCCGGCGCTGCTCGCGCCGGTCCTGGTCGTGGGCGGCATCTTGAGCGGCGCTTTCACCGCAACCGAGGCCGGCGTGGTCGCGTGCTTCTACGGCTTCGTCGTGGGGTTCTTCATCTACCGCAAGCTCAAGCTCGCCGACCTCCCCCGGATCTTCATCCGCGCCGGCATCACCACCGCGATGGTCTCGGGGATCATCGGCATGGCCGGCGCGTTCGGGTGGCTGCTCTCGTACCTCAACTTCAACGATATCGTGCTCGCGGGCATCATTCATGTCACGGGCGCGAAGCTCGGGGTGATGCTGCTGCTCATGGCGATCATGCTCGTGCTGACCATGTTCGTCGACTCGTTGGCGATTCTCATCATCCTGATCCCGGTGGCGGTCGTCATCGGCCGCAGCTTCGGCATCGATGAGTTCCAGCTCGGACTGTTGATGGTGATGGCTACGCAGATTGGATCGACAACGCCGCCGGTGGCGGTGCTCCTGTTCGTTGCGACAAGCATTGCCGGATGCACGTACAACGAAACCATCCGCTACTGCTGGGCATTCATCATTGCGGAAGTCACGGTGCTGCTCATGGTGGTCTTTTGGCCGGACCTCGCCTCCTGGATTCCCCATCACTTCCTTGGTTAAAGGCTCGCCACTGATGCAACCCCGAATGCCGGCTGATGCTTGTGATTGTCACATGCACGTCTACGAAGACCGCTTTCCACTGGTGCCGCAAGCGGTTTTCAAGCCGCCGCATGCGCCGCTTGCCGACTACCGGGCCGTGCAAAGGGCCCTCGGCCTGTCGCGTGTCGTTGTCGTGCAACCCAGCGGCTATGGCTACGACAACCGCTGCATGCTGGAGGCTCTCGCCGAGCTCGGCGACTCCGCCCGGGCGGTGGCCATCGTGCCGATCGACGTTCCGGATGCCGAGCTCGATCGATTAACCCGCGCCGGCGTACGCGGGGTCCGATATCACCTGCTCCCGGGCGGCATCTCACCCTGGGAATCGCTCGAGCCCATGGCGACGCGCGTCGCCGCCTTCGAATGGCATGTGCAGCTCCAGCTCGACGGCCGAGATCTCCCGCGTTATGAGTCCGCGCTGTCGCGACTGCCTGTGCCCTTGGTGATCGACCACAACGGCAAGTTCCTGGAGCCGGTCGCAGTGGATCATCCGGGATTTCTTTCCCTGCTTCGTCTGTTGGAAGGCGGCAACACATGGGTCAAGCTCTCGGCGCCGTACGAGACATCCAAAGTCGGTGCGCCGCGCTACGACGACGTCGGCGTCCTCGCCAAGGCACTGGTCAGCGCAAGACCCGACCGCTGCGTATGGGCTACTAACTGGCCGCATCCCGGGCGCTCGCCGCCGCCGGACACCGCCCCCCTGCTCGATCTGCTTTGGGAATGGGCGCCCGATGACGCAACGCGCCGTAGCATCCTCGTCGACAATCCCGCGACGCTGTATGGATTCTTAGGGGCCTAAGCTAAATGACGCTTCCCGCCCGTTGGCGCGGGCCGATGGCGACGCCGGGAGGCTCGCGTCGCGGCCTCCTTTGATGCGGCCCAGAGAATCACCTGTTGCGTGTCCGCCGCTCAGCTCCTCGGCCTCCTAAGACGATCGTCGCAGCATTGAAAGCACGCGTCAGCCTCGCTGCGTCGACTCGCAATTCCCGGCCGATCCCGCTTCGCGGGTCCCTCGTCCGGTGGCTCGCGCCGCTACTCGCCATTCCCCGCGACCACCGCGGGTTGTACGGGGCCCCTCGCCGGGAGGCTCGCGCCGCGACACACCGCAACGGCCTCGCGAATCGCGGCGATTGCCGCGGGGCGCGGGAAGCTCTTGCGATAGGCAAGCGCGATTCGGCGCGAAGGCACTGGCTTGGAAAAAGACACGGGGACAACGAGCTTGCTGTAATACTTAGGCGTCAGCGCATCGCGCGGAAGAACCGATACGCCCAATCCGGAGGCGACCATATTGCGAATGGTTTCCAGCGAATTGGTGCGCGTTACCGGTGCGCCACCGCGGTTGAGCTCGGGGCAGGTTTCGAGCACCTGATCCCGGAAGCAATGGCCGACATTGAGCAGAATCGCATGCTCGCCGGCCAGCTCGGAGGGCGCAACCGACTTTCTGCGCGCCCACGGATGCTTTTTCGGGACGACTACCTGGAATGGCTCTTCGTAGAGAAAGTCGGCGGTAATGCCGGGCGGTGCGAATGGAAGCGCGATAATCGCCGCGTCGACGCGCCCGCCCCGCAGGGCCGCCTCGAGATTCTCGGTCATGTTCTCTTCGATCTCCAGCGGCATCTCCGGCGCGCGCTCGTTGAGCGCGGGAATCAGGTCGGGCAGGAGATAGGGTGCAATCGTGTGGATGACGCCAAGATGGAAGGTGCCGACCAGTTGATTGCGGCCCGCTTGCGCGATATCGCGGATGCGAGCCGCCTCCTCGAGCACCTTTTGCGCCTGCTCGACAATGCGTTCGCCTACCGGCGTCACGGTGACCTCGGTCTTGCCGCGCTCGAACAGCTGCGTGTCGAGCTCGTCTTCGAGCTTTTGTATCGCGACCGACAGCGCGGGCTGGCTGATGAAGCATCGTTGCGCAGCACGCCCGAAGCTCCGCTCGTTTGCCAGCGCGACGATATAGCGCAGCTCGTTGAGCGTCATTTCCTTTTGCCGAGAAATGCGGAGAAGGCCCGCCCGACCTCGGGATGCTTCACGCCCAGCTCGACCGTCGCCTCCAGGTATCCCAGCTTGTTCCCGCAATCGTAGCGACGGCCCTCGAATTCGTAGGCGAGCACCGTTTCGTCGTCGAGCAATCGCGCGATGCCGTCGGTGAGCTGGATCTCGCCTCCTGCGCCCGCGGGCATGGTGCGCAGGTGATGGAATACACGCGCGGTGAGAATGTAGCGCCCGACGACCCCGAGCGTCGAAGTTGTCGTTCCGGGCTTTGGCTTTTCGACAATGCGCGAAACGCGGCTCACACGGCCGGTCGACGCCTCGGTTTCGACGATGCCGTAGTTGCCGATGTCTTCCGGGGAAACGGGCATGACGCCGATCATCGAATATTGCTCGCGCTGGGTCATTTCGTTCATCTGGCGCAGGACCGGGACGCTGGCGTCGATAAGGTCGTCGGCAAGAAGCACCGCAAAGGGTTCGTCCTTGATGACGGGCTCCGCGCAAAGGACTGCGTGGCCGAGACCGAGCGCTTCGGTCTGCCGGATGTAAATGCAGTTGACGCCTCGAGGCGTCGACCCCTGAACGGTCTCCAGCAGTGCCGTCTTATGGCGAGCCGCCAACTCCGTTTCGAGCTCGTAGGCCTTGTCGAAATGGTCTTCGATGGCGCGCTTGTTGCGGCCGGTAATGAAGATCATATCGGTGATGCCTGCCGCCGCGGCCTCCTCGACCGCATACTGAATTAGCGGCTTGTCGACCACCGGCAGCATCTCTTTGGGGCTTGCCTTGGTGGCCGGGAGAAAGCGGCTGCCCAGCCCCGCGACCGGAAAAACCGCTTTGGTTACTTTGACGAATCCCATCGCTTCATTCCTTGTGCCTCCCGGTTGCGGCTTGTCTTATTTTCGTCGCCACGGGATCGTCATGCTCCACGCTGCAGCCGACCTGCGCCATCCGTCATAGCGATCAGTTGCTGTTCGTCAAGAACCGGTACGCCCAGTTCCGTGGCCCGGTCGAATTTCGAACCCGGGTCGGCTCCGGCCACGACATAACTCGTCTTCTTCGACACGCTGCCCGCCACCTTGCCGCCGGAACGCTCGATAAGCTCCTTGGCCTCTTCGCGCGTCAACGTCGGCAGCGAGCCCGTCAACACAAAGGTAAGCCCCGCGAGCTTGCCCGCGGCGATTTTTTTCGGCGCGCTTTCAGGCCAATGTACTCCCGCCGCGCGCAACTGGGCAACGACCTCGAGATTGTGTGGCTCGGCGAAGAACTGGCGAATGCTTTGAGCGAGCACGGGCCCGACGTCGCGTGCCTCCAGCAATGCGTTTTCATCGGCGTCCATCAATGCGTCCAGCGCGCCGAAATGCAATGCGAGATCTCTGGCGGTCGTCTCTCCGACATGGCGTATTCCCAGCGCGTACACGAACCGGGGCAGTGTCGTCTCGCGGCTCTTGTCGATGGCGGCGATGACGTTGGCGGCGGATTTGTCGGCCATCCGCTCGAGCTCGGCGAGCGCGGCAACGCCCAGCCGGTAAAGATCCGCGGGCGTATGGACGACGCCGTTGTCGACGAGTTGGTCGACCAGCTTGCCGCCGAGCCCCTCGATGTCCATCGCACGGCGGCTGGCAAAATGCAGCAGCGCCTGCTTGCGTTGCGCCGGGCACACAAGGCCACCGGAGCAACGCGCGATCGCTTCGTCCGGAAGTCTCACCACCGCGGACCCGCACTCGGGACAGCGCTTCGGCATGACGAACCCACGCGCGCCCTTGGGACGCTTATCCGAGAGCACGCGGACGATCTCCGGGATCACGTCGCCGGCGCGGCGAACGATGACACTGTCGCCGACATGCACGTCCTTGCGTCGCACCTCGTCTTCGTTATGCAGAGTGGCGCTGGTCACCGTCACGCCCCCCACAAACACCGGTTTCAGTCGCGCGACCGGGGTCAGCGCGCCGGTGCGGCCGACCTGCACGTCGATCGCGACGACCTCGGTCGCCATCTCCTCCGCAGGGAACTTGTGCGCCAGCGCGAATCGTGGCGCCCGAGAAACATGGCCCAGGCGTTGCTGCAAGGCAAGATCGTTTACCTTGTAGACGACGCCGTCGATCTCGAACGGCAGATCGTGGCGCTGCGCGCCGATCGAGCGGTAGTAATCGAGCAGCCCCGCATAGCCGTGGACCACCTCCCGCTGCTTGATGACCGGGAGATCCAGCGCCGCCAGGAATGCAAGCAGCGCGTCCTGCGTCGCCGGAGGCGCGATTCCGCCCCAATCGACGGCGCCCAGGCCATAGGCGAAGAATGTCAATCGCCTCGCTGCGGTGATCCTCGAATCGAGCTGGCGCAAGCTGCCCGCTGCGGCGTTTCGCGGATTGACAAAAATCTTGTCGCCGCTCGCGGCTTGCGCGGCATTCATGGCTTCAAAATCACGTTTGAACATCAACACTTCGCCGCGCACCTCGAGCAGCGGCGGAGCGCCCTTCGGAAGCCGCATCGGTATCGAGCGAACGGTCCGCAGATTGAGAGTGACGTTCTCGCCACGGTAGCCGTCGCCGCGCGTCGCGCCGACCGTGAACAAACCGCGCTCGTAGGTGAGGCTTACCGCGAGCCCATCGAATTTGGGCTCGGCTTCATACTCGACACGCTCGCTGTGTAGCGCGTCGCGGACACGGCGGTCGAAAGCCTCCGCCTCCGCTTCGGAGAGCGCGTTGCTGAGCGACAACATCGGAACGCGGTGCGTTACCGCTTCGAACTCGGCGGCGGGCTCGCCGCTCACCCGTTGCGTGGGCGAGTCGGGTGTTGCGAGCGCGGGATACTCGGCCTCCAGCGCGGCCAGCTCGCGAAACAAGCGGTCATACTCCGCATCGCTGATCGTCGGCGCGTCATCGACGTAATAGCGTCGATCATGGGATTCGATCTGCGCCCGCAGCTTGGCCGCCCGCGCCGCGATTTTAGGAGGAACGCCGGCAGGTGCCGACATGGGAAGCACCCCTAAGCCGCTTTTTTGCTGGATCGATCGTCGTCAACCGAAGAGCCGCAGCGCGCGCGGCCCGCCCGGATCGATATGCGCCTCGCGCAGCGCGACGGCGGTCGCCTGCACCTGCTCACGGATGGCCGCGAGCGAGGCGTCGGTGATCGGGCGACGGTTATCGTCGACCAGCACGCCTTCCAGTGTCTTGGTCATGCGCTTGGCGGCCAGCCGCATGTGGTCGAACACGCGAATGGGATCGACGACGCGCGGGACATCGAGAAGGAAGACGACGCCCGGGGTCGAAAGCATCCGCAGGCTCTCGACGCTGAACGGCTGATCGGTCTTGTAATTCTGCAAGGTGTACAGCGGCACACCGGTTTCTTCCTGCAGGTACTCGAAGAACCCGCCCGGGTTTATCCGGAATCCGGCCGCCTCGGCAACGCCGCGCAACCGCGTGCCTGCGATCTGACCGAGCTCGCTTTTGAGGATGGTGAGCCCGATCTGAACGTCGAGATCGGCGCAAAAGCGATCCAGCTCCTCGGCGCGACTTGCTTCCGCCGCCGCATCGGGAGACGCGTACGCCGCAGGCAGCGCGGACGCCGTTTGCGCAACCAGACGAACAAACGGGTCGATATCCGCGCGCGTCGCTGAGCCCGCGCGATTGGCAAGCAACAGACACGCGGCAATCTCGTGCCACGTCCCGCTGCTCGCCGAATCGATCGCCAGCCACGCCGAGCCTGCGCCGCGTCGGCCGAGCCAGCGCAGCGGTTTGCCAAGCTGCGCCGACAGCGCGCCTGCAAGCGCGGATGTCGGCACCGGCTGCTGCGGTTGCAGCACGACCACGCATTCGATGTCGGGATCGGGTGCGGCTCCGGAGCGTTCGGCGGTGGTTGCTGGAACGCGTACGGACCGCGGCTCGAGGGGCTCGGGCGCGACGCGCGGCAGCTCGTCGACCGCTTCGTCGATGCCCGCGCTCTGGGACAAGTCGGGCGCGTGCTCTCGAAACTGGGGCTCGACTCGATCCGCGTCGCCGGCGCCCGAGACCGAAGGGAGCTTGGATGCCGCCTCCAGCCGCCGGCGCACGCGGCGCTCCTGCAACCAGTTGTACACCAATACGCCGATGACGAGCGCGATGCCTGCGGCGAGCAGCGCCAGGAAAAGGGGATTCGTCAGAAGCGGATTCGTCGACACGGTGCGCTCGCCTACTGCGGCGTCGTAACGGCCAGCTCGAGCGCCTCTGCGATGTCGACAGTGACGACGCGCGACACGCCGGGGTCCGGCATGGTGATGCCGACAAGCTGATTGGCCATTTCCATCGTGATCTTGTTGTGGCTGATGAACAGGAACTGCGTCGCTTCCGCCATCGTGCGGACGAGAGCGCAGAAGCGGTCCGTGTTCGGATCGTCTAGCGGCGCATCGACCTCGTCGAGGAGGCAGAAAGGTGCGGGGTTGAGCTGGAACAGCGCGAACACCAGGGCGATGGCGGTCAGCGATTTTTCTCCGCCGGAAAGCAGGTGGATCGACGTGTTGCGCTTGCCGGGAGGTTGCGCCTGGACTTGGACCCCCGAATCCAGAATTTCCTCGCCAGTCAGCACCAGCCGGGCCTGGCCGCCGCCAAAAAGCATCGGAAAAAGCTTGCCGAAATTGACATTGACCGACTCGAAAGTCTGCTGCAGCAACTCTCTCGACTCGCGGTCGATTTGGCGGATCGCGCTCTCGAGGGTCGCCAACGCCTCGGTGAGGTCCTGCGACTGCGCGTCGAGATACGCCTTTCTCTCCGAAGTCTGGGCGAGCTCATCGAGCGCTGCGAGATTCACTGCACCGAGCGTGCCGATCGCCTGCGACAGCCTCTCGATCTCCGCGGGAAGCGTGCTTGCTCTTCCCCACGCCTTGAGTTGCGCCGGCAGCGCGGCGACGTCGGCATGCGCTTCGGCAAGCTGTTCCGCGTACTGCTGCTCGGACAGAATTGCAGCCTGCTGCTTGAGCCGCATTTCCTCGATCCGGCCGCGCGAAGGCTCGAGCTTCTGGTCGACGACGAGCCTCGCTTCCTCGGCCGCGCGCAAGTCGCTTCCGATCGATTCCTGCCGGTCGCGAGCGGCCGCGAGCGCCTGTTCCGCGAGGCCGCGCGCCGCGAGTTGCGCCTGCAGCGATTGCTCGATGGGCGTCCAGTCGATCTGCCGACGCTCGGCGGCAAGCTGGGCCAGCAACGACTGCTGCTGCGATACCTGCGCCTCGATGCTTTCGCGGCGCCTGAGGAGCTCGGCGATCCGGTCCCGGCCGGTCCGTTCCGCGAACCCCGCCTCCTGCGCGGCGCGCTCGGTTCCGCGCGCCCGCTCGCGGCCACGTGCAAGCGCCGCTTCCGCATCGTTGCCGACGTGTCTTGCGGCCTCGCGCCGTTCCATTTCGTTGCCGAGCAGGTCACGGCTCGCCGTGACACTCGCATCGATCGCAGCCAGCGTTTCGCGCTCCGATTCGGCGTCGCGGGATAGCGTGGCAATCTCTTCGGCGATTTGCATGCGTCTGCGCTCCGCGGTTTCTTCCGTCTGCTTGAGCTGCAGCAACTCCAGCTCCAGGTCGTGACAGCGACGTTGCTGTGAAGACAGTGCCATGCTTTCCGCGTGGTATTCCTGCTGCCTCGCCTTGAGGTCGGCTTCGGCCGCGTTTCGCGCCGTTGCTGCGGACTCTGTCTCGGTGCGCGCAAGGGAAATCAATTGAGCCAGCTCGGAGAGCTCGCGCTGCCGCGCAAGCACGCCGTGCAATTCGCTGTCGGGCGCAAACAAGCTGACACCGTTGGCACTGACGACATGCCCGGCCGGGGTGACAAATGCCTCGCCGGCGGAAAGCGACGCGCGCTCTTCAAGTGCCGACGCGAGGTCACTGCGGCATCGCACGCCTGCGAGCCAATCGGCGACTGCACGCTGCAATTCGGGGCGATCGATGCTGACCTTGGCGAGCAAACCGTCCTCGCGAACAGCAACATCCGCTTGGCGCTCGGTCGAGCCAGCGTACGCGGCTATGCGGCCGGGAAGCGTCGCCTTGCCCTCGAGCCAAGCGAGCGCCGCGTTCAAGGCGGGAAGCTCGATCGCGTTGAGACGCTCGCGCAATACCGCCTCCAGTGCGTCTTCCCATCCCCGTTCGATGTCGAGGCGTTGCCACAACCGCTTCGCGCGCTCCAGCCCATGGGCCGAGAGCCATGCGGCAGCGTCTTTGCCGCTGTCGATTTTCGATTGCAAAGCCGAGAGCGCCTGCGCGCGTGCCTCGCGTTCGGCGAGCACCTGCGCCGCCTGCTGCCAGGCGTTGCCCGCGATGCGATGCCGCTCCTGAAGCGATTGGACGACTTCATTCAGTTCGGCCAGTGCCTTCTCGCGGCCGGCAAGGTCGGCTCGCTCCTGGTCGAGTTGCTCGGACACGGTGGCGATGGGCTCGGTCAGCGGAAGCGCGAGCTCGCGCGCCTCCGCGTCGAGCCGCTCGCGGCGCTGCGCCAGTACGCCCAATACCTTGGCCGAATTTTCGCGACGGGCATCCGCGACGCGGATCGTTTGTTCGATGTCGTTGATCTTCTGCTGAAACTCGCCCATCCTGCGCGACGCGTCCGCGACCGCGGCTTCGAGCGGCGGCAGCGCCGCAGCGGCGATCCGTTCTTCTTCCGCAGCAGCTTCACGGCGCGCGACCGCTGCTTCGAGATCGCGCTCCGCGGCAAGCGTTTCGACGCCGATGCTCGCGACCTGGGTGGAGAGCGTCTCACTCTGCTCGGTCATCTGAGCGATCTGCGATGCCAGGCGGCCTTCGCTTTCGCGCGCGAACGCGAGCTGCTGCTCGAGGCGCGTGACCTCGGCGTTGGCGGCATAGAACTCGCCCTGCTTTTCATGGAGTTCGTCGCCTGCCTTGTAGTGGTCCGCGCGCAGCGTCTCGAGGCGATTTTCGGCAGCGCGAAGCTCGGCCTGGATCGCCTCGAATCCGGCACTGAGATCGGCAATCTCACCTGCGTGGCGCTCGCGTACGCGCGTCGCCTCCTGCTGCTTGGCGAACCACATGAGGTGTTGCGACAACTTCAGCTGCGCCTCGAGCTCGCGGTACTCGCCGGCGACCTTGGCCTGGGCGTCGAGCTTGGCAATTTGCGAGGAGAGCTCGAAGCGGATGTCTTCGACGCGAGCGAGGTTTTCGCGCGTATCGGCAAGCCGAGCCTCCGTCTCCTTGCGTCGCTCCTTGTATTTCGAGACGCCGGCGGCCTCTTCCAGGAAAATGCGCAGCTCTTCCGGCTTCGCCTCGATGACCCGCGAGATCATTCCCTGCTCGATGATTGCGTACGCACGAGGTCCGAGACCCGTGCCCAGAAAAAGATCGTGTATGTCGCGCCTGCGCACGGGGATATTGTTGATGTAATACGTCGAATCGCCGTCGCGCGTGAGCACGCGCTTGATAGAGAGCTCGGCGTACTGTCCCCACTGGCCTCCGATTCGCCCCTGGCTGTTGTCGAAAAACAGCTCGACCGATGCGCGCCCGACCGGCGCCCGGTCGCCGGCGCCGTTGAAGATGACATCCTGCATCGACTCGCCGCGCAGCGCCGATGCGCGCGATTCGCCCAGCACCCAGCGAACGGCGTCGATGACATTCGATTTGCCGCAGCCGTTGGGGCCGACGATGCCGACGAGCTGTCCAGGCGTTGCGATGGTGGTCGGGTCGACAAACGACTTGAACCCGGCCAGCTTGATCTGATTGAGGCGCAATTCGTATTCTTTGAAACACGGCGCCGTTTGTAGACGCCTGTAGCGGGGAAGGATCGGACGCCGACCGATGGCTTAAGCGAGTTGCGTCCCCCGGGAAAGGGTAATTATAACGGATTCAGCGAGGCCTCCTACGCAGGCGCTGCGACTCTAATGGGTCCCGGCGGCGCGTCTACGCAATGACTTGCGTGGACGCGAGACGGCCCTCCTGCACCGCATGGCAGGCGACCACGACTTGATCCGTGGCCGCGCCGGGCGGAGCTTGAAGCAGCGGAGTTTCGATGCGGCATCGCTCGTTGGCGTAGGGACAGCGCGGATGAAATGGGCACCCGCTTGGCGGATCGAGCGGGTTGGGCACTTCCCCAGCAACCGACGTGCGTGGCTTCCCCGTCAGGGAAAGATCAGGGACTGCGGCAATGAGCATCCGCGTGTAGGGATGCTCCGGGAACGAGAACAGGCGCCGGGTCGGCGCAAGCTCGACAATGCGTCCCAGATACATGACCCCGACACGGTCGGCGACGTGGTGTACGACGGCAAGGTTGTGCGATATGAAAAGATAGGTGAGCCCGAGCTCGCGCTGAAGACGATGCATGAGGTTGAGCACCTGCGCCTGCACGGATACATCGAGCGCGGAGGTCGGCTCGTCGCAGACCAGAAAGGCAGGTCGTGGCGCCAGCGCGCGGGCGATGGAGATGCGTTGTCGTTGGCCGCCGGAGAACTGATGCGGAAACTTGGTCCCGTCCGCTGCCGCCAGTCCTACCTGCTCCAAAAGCGCGGCGACGCGCGCCTTGATATCGGCTGAATCCTTGGCCAAGCCTTGCGCCTGCCTGTGCGCAATCAAGGGCTCGGCGATGATGTCCGTGACGCGCCAGCGCGGATTGAGGCTGGCGTATGGATCCTGAAAAATCATTTGCAGTGTCCGCCGCAGCGACAGCTCGGCATCGGCAAAATCGACGCGTCGGCCGGCATAGCGGATCTCGCCGCGGGTCGGCCGATAGAGCCCGACGATGAGCCGCGCGACCGTCGACTTGCCACAGCCCGATTCGCCGACGAGTCCCAGCGTCTCGCCGCTGTAGATTGCGAGGTTGACGCCATCGACGGCCTTGAGTATCTGTCGCGGCTTGCGTTCGAGCACGCGATTGAGCCACGGCGACGAGACGTCGAAATAGCGAGCCACGTCGATGAGCTCGAGCAGCGGCACCGCGCTTGTTGGATTGGTCTGATCGGGCGCGGCCGATCGCAGCGGCGCAGTCACGCCGCCACCGCGTTCACGTGCAACCAGCAGGCCGCCTTGGTCTTGCCCGCGGCGAACAACTCGGGACGCTCCGCCCGGCAGCGATCGAACACGAACGGGCACCGCGGGTGAAACGCGCAGCCTGTTGGAATCGCAGTCAGACGTGGCATCGTTCCGTCGATCTGCACCAGCTCCTCACGCTCGCCTGCGATCGACGGAATCGAGCCCATCAGGCCCTGCGTGTAAGGATGCGCCGGCCGATGGATGACGTCCGAAACAGACCCGACTTCGACAATGCGGCCGGCATACATGACCGCGACCCGGTCCGCGGTCTCCGCGATGACGCCCATGTCGTGCGTGATCAGCATCACCGCGGTGCCGTGGTCGCGGCAGAGGCGCTTGAGCAGCGTGATGATCTGTGCCTGTATCGACACGTCGAGCGCAGTCGTCGGCTCGTCGGCGACGATGAGCCGCGGATTTGCGGCAAGCGCGAGAGCGATCACCACGCGTTGTCGCATGCCACCGGAAAACTGGTGCGGATAGGCATCGAAGCGCCGCTCCGGCGCGGGAATCCCCACTTCCGACAACAGCGCGAGCGCGCGCGTCCTCGCCGCCGCCGGCGCAAGATCGAGATGCGTCATGATGGTCTCGACCAGCTGCCGCCCGATGGTATAGAGCGGATTGAGCGAAGTCAGCGGATCCTGGAACACCGCCCCGATCTTCTTGCCGCGAATACGACGCATCGCCTCCGGTGCGAGGTCGTCGATCCTCCGTCCCTCGAGGCGCACCTGTCCGCCGGCGATGCGACCGGGAGGATCGATCAGGCCGATGATCGCTGCGCCGGTCACCGATTTTCCCGCGCCGGACTCACCCACGACGCCGAGAATTTCGCCGGGCGCGATGTCAAACGAAATATCGTCGACGGCAGTCAGCGTTCCGCGCCGCGTA
>VBCZ01000032.1:7357-8241 GCA_005889025.1 Betaproteobacteria bacterium | reverse complement strand
GAAAAAGGATCGACGGTCACCGCGCGAAACGGCGCATCGCGCCAGAATGCACCGCCGCCGCTGATCATCGCCGATCCCGGGCCGAAAAGAGCGATCGTAGGTGTTCCGACGACGCGACCCAGGTGGGCGACTCCGGTATCGGGTGCGACGAGCAGCGCCGCTGTTGCGAGCAGCCGCCATAGCTGGGGCAGCGCCAGCACGCCGGCGTACGCGCGCCATCGACCACGGGAGTCACACTCGCGTACGAGGTGGTCCTCGCCGCTGCCGGCCGACCAGACGGGCTCGATGCCGTGCAATGCGAGCCATGCTGCGATAGCGCGCCAGCGCTCCGGGGGCCAGAGCTTGAGCTTGGTGCTGGCGCCGACGTGCAATACAGCGTAGGCCACGGGGGGCAAGTCGAAGGCTTGCGCTTCCGGTGCGCCCCAGTCGGACACGGCGTATTGGGCGGGGGGCGGGCCATCGGTGAGCAGCGCGACCATGTCGCCCCACGCGGCGGGCATCGCGGGATAGGGACGCAACTCGTCGACGGGCCAACTCTTGCGTCGAGGCCGGTCTCCGTCGAAAGCGACGATCCAGCGGCTTCCCAGCGCAAGAGCGAGCCAGCTGAAACGATTGTCTCCAGGAATATAGGCAACATCGAAGCCGGGCGCCGTCCATAGCGCCGATGCGGCCGGTGCGCGGGGATCCCAGCCGATCGCGCGCACGCCATAAGGCGCTTTTGCATACAGCGGCACGTAGGCTCGCGGCAGCGCAAGAACGATTTCAGCTTCGGGATATCGCCCGCGCAACTTGGCGATCAGCGGCGTCACCATCAGAGTGTCACCCAGCAGCAGATGGTGCGCGATCAGGATGCGGCGGGGATGAGAAGGCGCTCGGCGCGATTG
>VBCZ01000032.1:1613-7345 GCA_005889025.1 Betaproteobacteria bacterium | reverse complement strand
CGAACCAGGACCGCTTCCATTCGGTCGAGCATCGCATCCAGACTGAACTTGGCGAGCGCACGCTCGCGGGCTGCTAGAGTGAGCCGCCGCACGATTGCGGAATCGCCAAGCAAGCGGTCGATGCCCGCGGCCAGCGCGACCGCGTTCTGCTTGGCGACGACCAGCGCCGTGTGATCGGGAATTGCGGCCTCGCCGATGGCGCCGACATTGGTCGTGACGCACGGAACGCCGACCAGCATCGCCTGCAACAGGGCTTGAGGGACTCCCTCGTT
This sequence comes from Betaproteobacteria bacterium, assembly GCA_005889025.1. Classification (GTDB taxonomy): domain Bacteria; phylum Pseudomonadota; class Gammaproteobacteria; order Burkholderiales; family Casimicrobiaceae; genus PALSA-1003. The sequence goes on along the minus strand of VBCZ01000032.1, from coordinate 7,073 downwards.
GGCGTACGACGGCAGCGCGAACACGTCGAGCGCGGTGAGCCATAGCACGACATCGGTTTGGTTGCCGACCAGGCGAACCCGCCCGGTCACACCCAGCTCGCCGATCTGGCGCAGCAGCGCTTCGCGTTGCGGGCCTTCGCCGATAATGAGGACCTGAGTTTCTCGATGCGCCAGCAGCGGCACGGCATCGATCAAAAACCGATGGCCTTTCCAACTGCGCAGCGTCGCGACGATGCCGACCAACGGAACATCGGCGGGAAGCCCGAGTCCGCGCCGCGCGGTAATCTTGTCTCCGGGAGCGAAACGCACCGTATCGATGCCGGTGGGTATCGATGTCACGCGCTCGGGCGCGACGCCCAGATCGCGAACGAGATGCTCTCGGATCGCCTCGCCCGTAGTCACGATCTCCGCCGTGGCCTTGCCATAGAGCCATCGCGTCATCGCGTCGCGCGGTACCGCGGCCGAGATATGCCGCGTTCGGACCAGCGCCGGCGGACGCTTGCGGCGAATTCGCATCGCGCCGCAGGCAAGCGCGGAGAGCCAGCTATCGGTCGAGCTGTGCGAATCGATGACGTCGACCGGATGCTTGGACAGAAAGCGCGCCAGCGCCAGGAGCCCGAATGGGCGCTTGCGCGCCACCGGAAGCGCATTCGCGCGTACGCCATAGCGGCCCGCTTCGGAGAAAATGCGCGCGTCCGGCGGGCAGACGAGCTCAACGCTGTGTCCGCGCGCGATCATTCCGGCAGCTTCGGTCAAAATGCGTATCTCCTGACCGCCCCATCCGAGCGATGCTTCCGTGTGCAGTATGCGCACGTGCAGGCGTCCTTTGCGGTCGGTCCGGCGCGCCTCGCGCCTAGTCCGCAACCGCCATCGCGGCAAACTGGATGCGGTACAGCTTGGCGTAGACGCCGCCGCGGGCGAGAAGCTCGCCGTGTGTGCCCTGCTCGACGACGCGTCCCGTGTCGAGCACCGCAATCCGGTCGGCGCGTTCGATCGTCGACAGGCGATGCGCGATGATGATCGTCGTGCGCCCGCTCATCAGCGCGGCGATGGCCGCCTGCACGTGCCGCTCCGATTCGGAATCGAGCGCGGACGTCGCTTCGTCGAGTATCAGGATGGGCGCATTTTTGAGGATCGCCCGCGCGATCGCCAGGCGCTGGCGCTGGCCTCCCGAGAGGCGGATGCCATTCTCGCCGACGACCGTGTCGAAGCCGTCGGGCAGTTCGCGGATGAACTCGAGCGCGTGCGCGGCGTGCGCCGCCTTTTCGATCGCGTTGCGCGGCGCGTCGGCCATCGCGCCATACGCGATATTCGCAGCCACCGTGTCGTTGAACAGTGTGACATCCTGGCTCACCAGTGCGATGTGGCTGCGCAGATTCGACAGGGTGAGGCTGTCGATATCGTGGCCGTCGAGCAGGATCCGGCCCGACGAAGGCTCATAGAAGCGCGGGATCAGGTTGACGAGCGACGTCTTGCCTCCACCGGAAGGTCCGACCAGCGCGATGCTTTCCCCGGGAAGTATCGACAGGCTCACTTCCGCGAGTGCATCGCGCTCCGACCCTGCGTAGCGCAGCGAAACCCGGTCGAACGCGAGCGCGCCGCGCACGCGCTGCAGCACGACCGTTCCGTGGTCGTCCTCCGGTTTTTCGTCGATGAGGCCGAAAATGCTTTCTGCTGCTGCGAGCCCGCGCTGGATGTTGGCGTTGACGCCGGAGAGCGACCGCAGCCGGTCGAGCAGGGTCAGCAGCGCGAAAACGTAGCTGGTGAACCGTGCGGCGTCGAACCCGCCGGTCTCGCTTTGCTTGAGCGCGATATAGACCACGAAGCCGACCGCGCACGCGCCGACGAACTGCAGCAGCGGCGAGCTTGCCGCACTTGCGGACGATTGCTTGCTCATTGATTGACGCAGCTTGTTGGCGCCGGCAACGGCGCGGTATCTTTCGTAACCATGCCCTCCGAAGATTTTCACGACGCGTTCGCTGCCGACGATCTCCTCGAGCACGTGGGTTATCGACCCCGTGCGCTGCTGGACATCGCGCGCGGTCCGGCGGAGCCGTCGGCTGAAATAGCGCGTTACCGCGGCGACCATCGGCAGCAGGACGAGCGCGACCAGCGTCAATTGCCAATTCAGCCACAACAACAGCCCGACGCTTCCGATGATGGTCAGCGCGCTTCGAATGGCGGTGGTGATGGCCGACGAGCTCGCCGCCGCGAGCTGGTAGGCGTCGAACGTGAACTTGGAGATCAGTCGCCCGGACGATTGCGCATCGTAAAACGACGTGGGGAGCGACAGCAGCCGGTCGATCATTTCCTTTCGCAGATCGAAAACGACGCGATGCCCGGTCCACGCCATGCCGTACTCCGACATGAACGAACCCATTCCTCGCAGCAGAAAGACCGCGACCACGGCGAGCGGCAGTTGCAGAGTCATCGCGGGGTCGGGGTTCTGCAGCTTCTGAATGATCGGCATCACCATGTACGCCATCAGCACGTCGCCGGCTGCGACGATGATCATGCCCACGATCGCCAGCGCGAATGCCCACCAGTAAGGGCGGACATAGCGCAGCAGGCGTCGATAGAGGATCAGACTGGAGGACACCGATGGAAACCGGCGGAAAAGCGTCGGCCGGGGCGTCATGAAGTGGCGCGATTATAGCGCAGGAGGTTTCTCAAGCCTTGGCGGTCCTGGGCGTCTTTGCCGCATACGCGGCCGCGAGAAGATCGCGATAGAGCAACGCCATCTGCAGAGTCATCGCTGCCGGGGTCAGCTTGAGCGCGGCTTCGCGTGCGCGCGCGCCTAGCGTCTCCCGCGCATCGCGCGCGGTGAGCGTCATCATGTGCCGCGCCAGCGCATCGACGTCTCGCGCGGCGCAAACGAATCCGGCATCGTGCTCGATCACCAGCTCGGCTGCGCCGGATTTGGTGCTTGTCACAATAGGCAAGCCACACGCCATCGCTTCCAGCGCGGCATTGGGACAGGGATCGTATCGCGTCGGCAGAACGAAAGCGTCGGCTGCACCGAAGAACGGCCTGGGATCGTCCTGTGCCCCCACCAGGAACACGCGATGCGCGATGCCGATCTGCTGCGCAAGCCGGTTGTAGTGCCGCCTCGATTTGTCGCGACCGACGACGAAGAGATACGTATCGCTCGGTAGTCGCGACAGCGCCTCGATCGCGGTGGCTACGCCCTTGCGGGCGTAGCCCGAACCGACGAGAAGGAATACCGTTGCATCATCGGAGACACCGAGCTTTCGCCTCACTGCGTCGCGGTGCAGCCGCAAAGCGGGGGAAAAAACGTCGCCGTCGACCGCGTTGTAGATCACCGGCAATTTTTCTTCCGCAAGACCGAAGTGATCGCGGATCTCGTTCTTGACCATCTTGGAGTTGCAGATCACCGCGCGCAGCAATGGGCTCGCGAACATCCGCCGCTCCATGTCGAGCACATATCGGTGATAGAGATTCGACTCGATCTGCCATCGCGCGAAGGGGGAGGCATCGCGCAGCCGCTCGTCGAGCCAGACGCGGTGCACGCCGTCGCCTGCGCGGTAGACGTCGCAGCAGAGCAGACGCTCGTGCGATTGCACGAGGTCGGGCGCTTTCCCGGTCACTGCGCGGCACACCGAGCGGGCGAAGCTCCGGTCGCGCCAAAGGCGACCGATATAGAAGGGATTGCAGAGTACCGGCTCAATGAGCTGCAGGCGCGTTTGCGGCCATTCGCGGGTATACAGCGAGATCGCGATGCCGCGCTCCAGCAGCGCTTCGAGCGCGGACTCGACAAAGCGCTCAGCGCCGCCGTAGGGCGTATATCGCTGGCGGATGATCGCGAGCCGCATCTTAAGCCTTCACGCAATTGCCTTTTGCCCACTCGCGGGAGACGGCGAAAGCGTGAGGGCGAGGTCTGTCACGAATTGTTGCGACCCGCTTGGCTCCCGCCGGTCTCGCCGAGCACCTCCCCGAGCGCGCGATGTATGCGGTCGGCCGGCAAGCTCGTCAGACACTCGGAAATCTTCCCTCCGCCGCATCCATCGATGCCACAGGGACGGCACGGGTGCTCGGTGGAAGCGACGACGCGGTGCGGAACCTTCCATGGGCCCCACTCGAATTCGCCACTCGGACCGAAGAGCGCCACGACCGGCGTTTGCATCGCCGCGGCGATGTGCATGGGCGCGGAATCGACGCCGATAAAAGCCCGCGCGCTTGCGGTGAGGGCAGCGAGCTGCCGCAGGTCGAGCTGCCCGCTTAGATCGACCAGCCTCGCGCGCGCGGAGTCCGACAGCGCGGCGAGGAGCGTATCGACGAGTCGCCGCTCGCGCGCGTCGGGTGCACCGGTCACGACTATGCGCCAACCGTCGCCTGCAAGGCGCTCGATGAGCGCAGCGTGGCTCTCCGCCGGCCAGCATTTGAACAGCCACCGGGAACCGGGGTGGATATGAATGAAACTGCGCGGCCGCAGCGCGTGCTGCGCAAGAAGCGCGTTCACGCGCAGCGTTGCGGCGTCTCCGGGAACGAGGACCAACGCCTTCTCGGCCCCGGAAGGCTGGATGCCGATCCGGCGCAGGCTGTCCAGATTGCATTCGACCGTGTGGCGGGGAGTGCTGCGCGGAAGACGATAGTAGTGTGTGAACGAGCTGCGCCAGAACCAACGCGCGTCATCGATGTGCCGCGCGACTGCATATCGCGGCGCAAGCAGGCGAGCAAGCCATACGCCGCGCGGATGCTCGGTCAAATGCACGATCATGTCGTAGCGCCGCGCCCGCAAACGCGATAGCAGCCCGAGCTCGGCGCGTGCCTGCAACCATGCGCCCTGCCGCTTCCATTCGCGGTCGATGACATGGATGTGCGCGATGGCGGGATGACCCTCGAGCATCGGCGCGGTCTCGCGATAGACGAGCGCATCGGTTTGCGCCGTGGGAAGCGCGCGCTTGAGCACCGTGAACACCGGCGAGGTCAGCAGCACGTCGCCGTGATGGCGCAGCTTGGTGACGAGGACGCGTCGGACAAGAGATACGTCGATAGGATCCGGCAGCGGGCTCGACATGTCCCACGATAGCAAAATGGCTTGGTCGATACAACGCGATTGACCGGAGCCAGTCAGGGCTTACTCATTCGCAAAGCGGCATGGATGTTTTGTCTTGCGACCTTCGGGTACAATCGCCGCAACCCGATCAGCGCGCTTTTCAGCCCGCGCGGGCTGCCGTCTCACCGTGGGAACTCCATGCCGATCGAGCCCGCCTCCGCCGTGCTGAAAGCTCAGATCCTCGCCGAAGCGCTGCCGTACATCCAGCGCTTTCACGACAAAGCGATCGTGATCAAGTACGGCGGCAACGCGATGGTCGAGCCGGCATTGAAGGCAGGCTTCGCGCGCGATGTCGTCATGCTCAAGCTCGTCGGAATGAATCCGGTGATCGTGCACGGCGGCGGCCCCCAAATCGGCGACCTTTTGAAAACGATGGGAATTCA
>VBCZ01000032.1:0-1595 GCA_005889025.1 Betaproteobacteria bacterium | reverse complement strand
CTTGGGCGAGCTCAATCAGGAAATCGTCGGGCTCATCAACCAGCAAGGCGGGCGCGCTGTGGGATTGACCGGCCAGGACGGCGCATTCATTCATGCGCGCAAGATGCTGCTCAAGAGCGAGACCAACCACGGCGAGTTTGTCGACATCGGCTTGGTCGGGGACATAGAAAAAATCGATCCCGAGCTCATCAACCTTCTTGACTCGCGCGATTTCATCCCGGTCATCGCGCCGATCGGCGTGGGAAAGCAAGGCGAGGCCTATAACATCAATGCCGATCTTGTCGCCGGGAAGCTTGCCGAAACACTGAACGCGGAAAAGCTGGTCCTGATGACCAACACCGTCGGCGTGCTCGACAAGCATGGCAAGCTGCTTACGGGACTCTCGGCGAGCGAGATCGAGGCGTTATTCGCCGAAGGCACGATCCATGGCGGAATGCTGCCGAAGATCGGCTCCGCCCTCGACGCGGTGAAGAACGGCGTGAAAAGCTCGCACATCATCGACGGTCGCGTGGAGCACGCGCTGCTGCTTGAAGTGCTCACCAACGAAGGCGTAGGCACGATGATCAAGGCCGATTGACACGGAAGCTTCGATCCGGGGGAGAAGGGAACTGCAGATCCTGCAGACGCTGGCAGCGATGCTCGAGACTCCGCGCGGCGAAAAGATGACCACTGCGGCTTTGGCGGCCCGCCTCGATGTCTCGGAGGCCGCGCTCTATCGCCATTTCGCCAGCAAGGCGCAGATGTTCGAGGGATTGATCGAGTTCATCGAGACAACTCTGTTTTCGCTGGTCAATCGCATCACCGGCGAGACCACCGACGGCGTGGCGCAGGCAACGCAAATCGTGGCGGTGCTCCTGGCCTTCGCGGAAAAAAATCCTGGAATGACCCGCGTGCTGATCGGCGATGCGCTGGTTAACGAGGACGAGCGTCTTCAGGCGCGGATGAATCAGCTCTACGATCGCATCGAGGCCTCGATCAAACAGTCGCTCAAGATCGCGCAGGCAGGAAACGCATGGCCGGGCGATCCGGTCACCGATGCGAATGCGCTCCTTGCGTTCGTCATCGGCCGCTGGATGCTGTTCGCCAAGTCCGGATTCAAGCGGGCGCCCCAGGAAGGTTGGGATGCGCAACGCAAGTATCTGTTTTCGTAATACGAGCGCGCCGCTTCGAGAACCCTAGGCCGCTTGCACCGTCGAGGGCGCAATCCTGCAGCCTGCGATGCGCCACCTGCCGTTCTTCTGTTTTTCCAGCGTGTACAGCGCGACACTCACGGTGTTGTCGGCGCCGATCAGCCGGAGCGGCTGGATGACAAGGCCGTCGATCACCGCGCCTTCGAGAAATTCCGCGTAGCGAGCAGTCAGCAGCGGTGCGTAACCCGTCCGTACCATCGACATGAACGTGTCCGCGTCGCCGAACTGGTGCTTGATACCGTCGGTGGCGTAGCCGAAGGCTTTGCTGGCGTTCCCCTCGATGAGCGCAGTTCGCTGATCGGCAATGACGCGCTGGATTGCTTTCCATTCGGCATGGGTCAGCGTCCCCGCATTTGCATTCGCTGATAGGCATCCAACGCACATCGCGAACACCGCGATCCACGC
>VBCZ01000268.1:10336-16173 GCA_005889025.1 Betaproteobacteria bacterium | reverse complement strand
CGCTGCAGAAAAAGCTTTTCGACAACGGCCTGCATCTGAAGGCGACGGGAGATTGCGTGATCGTCGCTCCGCCGCTGATCGCGGAAAAGGCGCACATCGATACGCTGGTCGATATCCTGCGCAAGACTCTGGCGATCGTCTAGCACCACAAGCGAGTTCGAGGGAGAGAGAGCATGAAACGCATGCTGGCAGGACTGCTTTGGATGGCCGCGTCGATCGCGTTGCCCGCGTTGGCGCAGAAGACGGTGACCTTCGCCTATCAGGACATGATGAATCCGTGGCGATGGGTGCAGCAGAGCCAGGAGGTCGAAAAGGCGACCGGATACAAAATCAACTGGCGCCAGTTCGGCGGCGGCGGCGACGTCATCCGCGCCATGGCGTCGGGATATCGCCGCGGCCGAGGCGCTCGTCGCGCGCAATGGCAGCGGCGTCAACAGCATCGCCGATCTCAAGGGCAAGAAGATAGGAACGCCGTTCGTGTCGACCTCGCACTTCCAGCTCCTGTACGCGATGCAAAAAGCGGGGCTCAAGGCGTCCGATGCGCAAGTGCTGAACATGCGTCCGCCGGAAATCGCAGCGGCCTGGGGACGTGGCGACATCGATGCGGCATTCATCTGGGACCCGGTGCTGTCCAACATCAAGAAAACCGGCAAGGTGCTGATGACCTCGGGCGACATCTGCAAGCAGGGCGCGTGCACTTTCGACGGCCTGATCGTGACGCGCAAATTCGCGAAGGAGAACCCGGAGTTCATGGTCGCCCTGGTCAAGGCGCTGGCCAAGGCGGACAACGACTATCGCTCCAACCCCAAGGCCTGGACCGGCGACACGGCGAAAGTCGGGGCCGTTGCGAAATGGTCCGGCGGCAAGCCGGAGGACGTGGCGGACGCGATGTCGCTCTATGGATTTCCCAGCGCGAAGGAACAGGCGTCGCCGACGTGGCTGGGCGGAGGCGCGAACGGCGCGGCCGCAAAAGCGCTGACGCAGCAGGCGAACTTTCTCAAGGAGCAAGGCAGGCTGACCACGGTCGTGCCTGATTACAGCAAAAACGTGACGACCGAGTGGGTGACGAAAGCGATGTAAAGAACATCCGCGGGCAGCCTTGCACATCCTGCGGCGGCGCGCGATGCGCCGCCGTTTTTCTGCCAAAATCCCTGTGAATGAATTTACATCGACCGGTTTCGCGAGACGTAGGCCCGAATTCATTCGGGCGCGGTGGTGATCGGAACAGCCGGTGCGGATGAATTCGCGCCTGTAGATCGCTTAAATCGGGATCTCTTTTGCCGGAACTCGATATCCGCAATTTGGGCGTTCGCTACGCGACCCGAACCGGCACGGTGGAGGCGCTCGCCAGCGTCAGCCTGAAAATGAAGGATGGCGAATTCGTAGTCGCCATCGGCGCATCGGGGTGCGGCAAGACTACGCTTCTGTCGTGCATTGCCGGCTTCCTGCCGCCCACCGAGGGCACGATCGAGCTCGATGGCAAGCCCGTGGCGGGACCCGGCGCCGATCGCGGCGTCGTATTTCAGAAGCACGCCCTGATGCCCTGGCTCGACGTGGTGGAAAACGTCGAGTTCGGTTTGCGCATGCGCGGCGTGCCGCCTCCGGAGCGCCGCCGCGTGGCCATGGAGCAGCTCAAGCTCGTTGGGCTGGAGGATTTCGCCGATCGCGCGATCTACGAGCTCTCCGGCGGCATGCAACAGCGCGTGGGCATCGCTCGCGCGCTCGCGAGCGACCCCGAGCTCATGCTCATGGACGAGCCTTTGGGCGCGCTCGATGCGTTCACGCGCGAGTCGATCCAGGAATTGATCCTCGACGTCTGGCATCGCACCGGAAAGATGTGCTTTTTCATCACTCACAGTGTCGAGGAGGCGCTGTTCCTCGCGACGCATCTGGTGGTGATGACGCCGCGTCCCGGGCGCATCTCGCATGAGTACCAAGTCGACTTCGGACGCCGCTTTCTGGAAACGCGTGACGCTCGCGCGATCAAGTCGGACCCGGAATTTATCCGCGTTCGCGAGGAGGTACTGGCGGTGATACTTCACCGCGACAAGGCCGCCGCATCCATCGGAGCGAGCACACAATGACCGCCGCAAAAGTCGCGACTGCCGGCGAACACCCGAAAACCTCGGGCTATTCGACGCCGGGCGAGGGTGCCAGCACCGCGATCTCGGTCGTCACCATGGTCGCGATCTTCGCGCTGTGGTGGGTCCTGCCCACGCCCGAGACCGTTTTCGAACGCCTGTGGGAGTCGGCCCGCGGACAGCTGACGGACGCGCCGCTTGCCACGCATTTCGGCTGGTCGATGTTCCGTGTTTTCACCGCGTTTTTCCTCGCCTGCCTCACGGCGATTCCCATCGGTATCGCGATGGGAGTTTCGCGCATCGCCCGCGGGATTTTTGATCCGCCGATCGAGTTCTACCGGCCGCTGCCGCCGCTGGCGTACCTTCCGCTGATCATCATTTGGTTCGGCATCGACGAGCTGTCGAAAGTCCTGCTGATTTATCTCGCCTGCTTCGCACCGCTGGCGATGAGCGCGCGCTCCGGCGTGCGCTCGGTCTCGCAGGAGCAGATTCATGCCGCCTACTCGATGGGCGCGTCGAAGTGGCAGGTGATCTGGCACGTGGTCATCCCGGCCGCAATGCCGGAGATACTGACCGCGATGAGAATCTCCATTGGCTTCGGCTGGACGACGCTCGTGGCCGCCGAAATGGTCGCCGCCACCCATGGCTTGGGTCAGATGGTGCTCAACGCATCGAACTTTCTGCGCACCGACATCGTCATCATGGGCATCGTCGTCATCGGTGCGGTGGCGTATCTTTTCGACCTGTTGATGCGCTATGTGGAGCGGCTGGTCGTTCCCTGGAAGGGGAAAGCGTAAGGACCTATACCCGACCGGTGCAGCCTCAGGACGCCAAAACGCGTTGCTGACTTTGCGTAAGCGGCACAGGAGGTCGAGTGCGATGGCTGCGGTGGGACCCGACGGGCGCGACGGCTGATCCCCTCCATATGCCGGCTATCGGCGCAGGGTTGACAGGCCTTCCACCCTTTGCCACGCTCGGATCGTGGTTACCCGCCCGCAGTTCCAGCGCTTCGTCGAGCACGCACGGAGTCTGTCGCCGCTGCCGACCGGAATCGTCTATCCGTGCGATCGCGATTCATTGCAGCTCGCGCTTTCGGGCCAATTCGCGGGCTACCTGACGCCGGTCCTTGTCGGTCCCGAAGCGCGCATCGCGGATGCCGCCACCCAGGCGGGACTGGATCTGTCGCGCATCGAGCTCATCGATACGCCGGACGATCCCCACGCTGCGGCTCAGCGGGCGGTCGCGCTCGCGCGCAGCGGCGAGGTTCGCGCTCTGATCAAGGGCAGCCTCTACCCGGACGATCTCATGCGCGTGGTGGCCGCTCCGGATACCGGGCTGCGTTCCGAGCACCGCCTGACGCATGCTTATTTCGTCGACGTGCCGGGCTTTTCGCGTCCCTTCCTGTTGTCGGATGCGGTTATCAACATCGCGCCCAACCTCGCTGCGAAGCGCGAGATCGTTCAGAACGCGATCGATTTTGCCCTCGGTCTGGGCATCGCAATGCCGCAGGTAGCCGTGCTGGCCGCCGTCGAAGGCGTAACAGCCGCGCTTCCCGCGACGGGCGACGCCGCCGCTCTGGCCGAGATGGCGGCGCAAGGGCTGATCAGCGGCGGCGTGGTCGAGGGACCGATGACGGTCGACACCGCCCTGTCTCCGACAGCCGCGCGCCTAAACGGCATCGAATCGAAAATAGCCGGACTGGCGGACGTTTTGATCGTTCCCAGCCTCGAATCGGGCTCGATGATGTTGCGCACGCTGACGGGAATTTTCGGCGCGCTCGCCGCGGGTATTATCCTCGGCGCCAGGGTTCCGATCGTGCTTGCCGGACGCAGCGATACCATGGAAGTTCGCATGGCTTCCTGTGTCCTTGCCTCGCTGATCGCGCAGTCTACGCGCGCCGGCGAAGCCCATCCGCATAGCGAGAGCGCCCCAGCTGCGGAAAGCGGTGTCAGCGCCGTGACGTAAGGCCGGCAGGCGCCCGGGTTTGTTTCAGGGCGGACTTCATTCGGCCGCCTTTGCGTCCATATGCAGCTGCCGCGGCCGGACGCAATCCACGAAATAACGCAGCTTGCCCGCGTCGCTCGTTTCAACGAGCCCATGAATGTCGGTGTCAAAGCCCGGAAACTGCTGGTTGAAGTTACGCGCGAATTGCAGGAACTGCACGATCGTGCGATTGAAGCGCTCACCCGGAATGAGCAGCGGGATACCCGGCGGGTAAGGCGTCAGCAGCACACTCGTCACGCGACCTTCGAGCTGGTCGATCTCCACCCGATCGATCTCGCGATGCGCCATGCAGGCGAACGCATCGGAGGGCTTCATCGCGGGCTGCATGTCGGAAAGGTACATCTCCGTCGTCACCCGCGCCACGTCGTGCGCCTTGTACATATCGTGAATCTGCTGGCATAGCTCGCGCAGGCCCACGCGCTCGTATTTGGGCTGTTGCATGCAGAACTCGGGCAGGATCCTCCACAGCGGCTGGTTCTTGTCGTAATCGTCCTTGAACTGTTGCAGCGCCGTCACCAGCGTGTTCCAGCGACCCTTGGTGATGCCTATGGTGAACATGATGAAGAACGAATAGAGCCCGGTCTTCTCCACGATGACGCCATGCTCGGCGAGGTACCGGGTGACGATCGATGCCGGGATGCCCGTCTTGGCGAATCTGCCGGAAACGTCCAAGCCCGGCGTGATCACGGTGGCCTTGATCGGATCGAGGATGTTGAAGCCGGGCGCGATCTCGCCGAAGCCATGCCACTTTTCATTCGCCTTGAGCATCCAGTCTTCGCGCTTGGCGATACCCTCGGCCGCGAGCTTTTCCGGCCCCCATACCTTGAACCACCAGTCCTTGCCCCATTCGTCATCGACTTTGCGCATCGCGCGGCGAAAGTCGAGAGCCTCCATGATCGACTCCTGGACCAGCGCCGTTCCGCCGGGCGGCTCCATCATGGCTGCAGCGACATCGCACGACGCGATGATCGCGTACTGCGGCGAAGTCGACGTATGCATCAGGTACGCCTCGTTGAAGACATTCCGGTCGAGCTTGCGCGTCTGCGATTCCTGCACCAGGATCTGCGACGCCTGCGAAATGCCGGCCAACAGCTTGTGCGTCGAGTGCGTGGCGAAGATGATCGCTTCCTTGCTGCGCGGCCGGTCCTTGCCGATGGCATGCATGTCCTTGTAGAAGTCGTGGAACGCGGCGTGCGGAAGCCACGCTTCGTCGAAATGCAGTGTATCGACGCTGTTGCCCAGCGTCTGCTTGAGCATCTCGACGTTGTAGGCAATGCCGTCATAGGTGCTCTGAGTGATCGTCAGTATGCGCGGCTTCTTGTTCTTGGCCGCGCGCGCAAACGGATTCGCCTCGATCTTTCTGCGGATGTTCTCCGGCGTGAACTCGTCGAGCGCGATCGGGCCGATGATGCCCAGGTGGTTGCGCTTCGGCGTGAGGAAGACCGGAATAGCGCCGGTCATGGTGATCGCGTGCAGAATGGAGACGTGGCAGTTGCGATCGACGACGACGATATCGTCGGGCGCCACGTTCGCGTGCCAGACCATCTTGTTCGAGGTCGACGTGCCGTTGGTGACAAAAAAACAATGATCTGCGTTGAAAATGCGCGCCGCATTGCGCTCCGATGCCGCCACCGGCCCCGTATGGTCCAGCAATTGGCCCAGCTCGTCGACCGCGTTGCACACGTCGGCGCGCAGCATGTTCTCGCCGAAGAACTGGTGGAACATCTGGCCGACCGGGCTCTTCAGGAACGC
>VBCZ01000268.1:0-10267 GCA_005889025.1 Betaproteobacteria bacterium | reverse complement strand
CGAACATGTGGATGAAGCCGTGCAGCTCGCGCAGCACATCGTTGGGAATGTGGCGAGAGGTACGTGTTTCCCCATAGAGGTAAATCGGGATCTCGGCGTTGCGGAAGCGGATTTCCTGGATGAACGCGCGCAAGTTCACGACCGCGGGATCGAGCTCCGGTCCGGGGGTGAATTCCTCGTCGTCGATCGACAGGATGAACGCCGACGCGCGTGATTGCTGCTGGGCGAATTGCGACAGGTCGCCATAGCTGGTTACTCCCAGGATCTCCAGGCCCTCCTTCTCGATGGCCGCGGCCAGGACACGTATCCCGAGGCCCGAAGTATTTTCGGAGCGGAAGTCTTCGTCGATGATGATGATCGGGAAACGGAACTTCATGGATGCGGTCCTGTGCCGGACGGCGACCGGCGGTTACGGCCCCGCCGCTCCCGCGCTTCGACGCGCATAGCGGCAAGGTGGAAAGGCGCGGATTATACGTCTGCGCCCTGTGGGCGCAAGCGGTTTTTCTGCTGTGGCCGGGAAAGTCGGCCACGCAAGGAAGCGCGTTTGGAGCGAGTTGTCCGAAGTGACGGGCTCAGATCTTGGGCAGCGTCACGCCCGTTTGGCCCTGGTATTTCCCGCCGCGGTCCTTGTATGACGTCTCGCAGACTTCGTCGGACTCGAAAAAAATCACCTGGGCGACGCCTTCGTTGGCGTAGATTTTCGCCGGAAGCGGCGTCGTGTTGGAGAATTCCAGCGTCACGTAGCCTTCCCATTCGGGCTCGAGAGGAGTGACGTTGACGATGATGCCGCAGCGCGCGTACGTCGATTTGCCCAGGCAGATCGTAAGCACGTTACGCGGGATCCGGAAATACTCGACGGTGCGCGCCAGCGCAAACGAGTTCGGTGGAATGATGCAGGAGTCGCCCTTGAAATCGACAAAGGATTTATCGTCGAAATTCTTGGGATCGACGATGGTCGTGTTGAGGTTGGTGAAGAGCTTGAATTCGCTCGAGCAGCGGATGTCGTAGCCGTAGCTCGACGTGCCATACGACACGATCTTTTGCCCGCTCGCCTCGCGGATCTGACCGCGTTCGAAGGGCTCGATCATCCTGTGCTCGGCCGCCATGCGGCGGATCCACTTGTCGGACTTGATCATGCGCTCGAGGATCTCCTGACGCCCGCGTTGCCTTGCCGAGGCGGCATTGCAAACTGTGCAACCTGACCCGCCTTCGCCGTGACGCGAGGGGCTACGTGTTCTGAACGACGATGTTCGGAAACTTTGCCGAGAAGTCTTCGGCTTTCTGCGCAACGAACACCGCGATCTTGCGCGCGATCTCCCTGTACACCATAGCGATTTTTCCGTCGGGATCGGCGACGACTGTCGGCCGGCCCGAGTCGGCCTGCTCACGGATACGGATATCCAGTGGCAAGGCGCCCAGAAAAGGAACCTTGTAGTCCTTGCACATTCGTTGCGCGCCGCCCTCGCCGAAAATGTGCTCCGCGTGGCCGCATTGAGAGCAAACGTGTATCGCCATGTTCTCGACGATGCCGACGATAGGTACGCCGACCTTGTCGAACATCTTCAGCCCCTTGCGCGCATCGATGAGCGCGATGTCCTGTGGTGTCGTCACGATGACCGCGCCCGTGACCGGCACCTTCTGCGCCAAGGTGAGCTGAATGTCCCCTGTACCGGGCGGCATGTCGACGATGAGATAGTCGAGATCGCGCCAGTTGGTGTCCTTGAGCAGTTGCTCCAGTGCCTGGGTCACCATCGGCCCACGCCAGACCATCGGCGTATCGACGTCGATCAGGAACCCGATCGACATGGCTTGCAGCCCATAGGCTTCGAGCGGCTCCAGCGTCTTGCCGTCCTTGGATTCCGGCCGGCCGGCAATGCCCAGCATCGTCGGCTGCGACGGACCGTAAATGTCGGCGTCGAGCACGCCGACTTGCGCACCTTCCGAGGCGAGCGCCAGCGCCAGATTGACCGCGGTGGTCGATTTGCCGACGCCGCCCTTGCCGCTCGCGACTGCGATGATGTTCTTGACGCCCGAAACGAGCTTCACGCCGCGCTGCACGGCATGCGAGCCGATCTTGTGTCCGACCGTCACCGCCACCTTGCCGACCCCCGGCAAGTCCGCGAGGTGCTGCTGAACGAGCTTGCGTAACATCTCATGCTGACTGTGCGCGGGATAGGCGAGCAGAAGATCGACGGTGACGTCCTTGCCGTCGGTATGCACCTTGCGCACCGACTTCTCGGTAACGAAATCGCGCCCGGTGTTAGGGTCGATCAGCGAACGCAAGCGGGCCTGAACGTCGGCCTCGGAGATAGGCATGGGAGCTTCGACTTCAATGGGTGGATGGAGGTGAAAGTTTAGCGAAAAACCGACGCGCTCGATACTAAGTGGACGCCGCTTTGCTAGAATCGCCAATTCCCCTGTCGCATCAAAGGTCTTCGCAGCAATGCCGCGCACTCTTTTCGTCACCACAGCGCTGCCATATGCCAACGGGCCTTTTCATATCGGCCACATCATGGAGTACATCCAGGCCGACGTCTGGGTGCGGTTCCAGCGGATGCAGGGTTGCAAGGTGCATTTCATGGGCGCGGACGACGCGCACGGCGCGCCGATCATGCTCAGGGCCGAAACCCATGGCGTGACGCCGGAGGAGCTGGTCCGCAAGGTCGGCGAGTCGCACCAGCGCGACTATCAGCGGTTCCTTCTGAGCTTCGACAACTGGTACACGACGCACAGCGAAGAGAACCGCGAGCTTTCGCATTCGATTTATGGGCGGCTCAAGGATGCGGGACTGATCTACGCAAAGTCGATCGAGCAATTCTTCGATCCGGTCAAGAGCATGTTCCTGCCCGACCGCTACATCAAGGGCGAGTGTCCGAAATGCGGCGCCAAGGATCAGTATGGCGACGCGTGCGAGGTCTGCGGCTCGACATATGCGGCCACCGAGCTCAAGAACCCATATTCCGTTCTGACCGGTGCCAAGCCGGAGCTGCGCACGTCCGAACATCTTTTCTTCCGGCTGTCGGACCCGAAAGTCGTGAAATTTCTTCGCAGGTGGACGACGCAGACGCCGCTCCAACCGGAGGTCAAGAACAAGATCGCCGAATGGCTGGGCGGGAGCGGCGACGCCAAGCTTGCCGACTGGGACATCTCACGCGACGCGCCGTATTTCGGCTTTGAGATTCCGGACGCGCCGGGAAAGTATTTCTACGTCTGGCTCGATGCGCCCATTGGCTATCTCGCCAGTCTCAAGAATTACTTCGACACGGGCAAAGCGCAAACCAACGGGGAGACACGCTCGTTCGAGGAGTTCATCGCGCCATCATCCGAAGTCGAGCAGTATCACTTCATCGGTAAGGACATCATCTATCACCACACGCTGTTCTGGCCGGCGATGCTCGAGTTCGCGCAGCGCAAGCTGCCGACGAACGTCTACGTGCACGGCTTCATTACCGTGTCCGGCGAGAAAATGTCCAAGTCGCGCGGGACCGGAATCAGCCCGCAGCGATATCTCGAAGTCGGCATGAATCCGGAGTGGCTGCGCTACTACATCGCCGCGAAGCTCAACGACAAGGTCGAGGACATCGACTTCAATCCGGACGACTTCGTCGCGCGGGTGAACAGCGACCTGATCGGCAAGTACGTGAATATCGCGAGTCGCGCCGCTGGCTTTCTCGAGAAACATTTCGACGGAAAACTATGCGAAACAACGCTCGGTAGTACGTATCAAGGTCGGTCGTCGATCGGTGAGTATCGCCACATTCCCATAGAAGACGCTATCCGCTACGGGGAAAGTATTCGTCTTTTCTACGATCGCAGGCAATTTGGAATGGCACTACGGCTCATTATGGAATTGGCCGACAAGATAAATGCGTTCTGGGACAATGCAAAGCCGTGGGAGCTGTCGAAGCGTTTCGATTCGCCTATCAATCCGACCGACAACCAATGGTTACATCAGGTCGCTTCCACGACGATTGAATGGTTTCGGCTTACCACCCTGTTCCTCAAGCCGGTGCTCCCCGATGTTGCGCAAAAGGTTGAGAAGTTCTTGCGGCTTGATCACGCTCTGGCCTGGGTAGACGTCAGCCATCATCTGCCTGCGGGCCACAAGATTGATTCGTATGTGCACTTGTTGAGCCGTATCGATCCGAAGCAGATCGACGCCCTTTTTGAAGCGCCCACCACCATTGCGTCACCCTCACCCCCGCCCCTCGCCCGGCGGGAGAGGGGAGATTCGAGCGGCTTCGCCGGCGCATCGGATCGAGAGGAAAAGGAATCCGGCGCTGGCGCGCCTCAACTCCCCCTCACCCCTTCCCCCTCTCCCGCGAGCCGGCGAGGGGGAAAGGAATCCGGCGCTAGCGCGCCGCAAATAAGTATCGACGATTTCTCCAAAGTCGACCTACGCATTGCGCGTATCGTCAATGCCGAGCACGTCGATGGCGCCGACAAGCTGCTCAAGCTCACGCTGGACATCGGCGACGGACGCACTCGCACCGTCTTCGCGGGCATCAAGTCGGCATACAGGCCGGAAGAGCTGATCGGACGCCTGACGCCGATGGTAGCGAATCTCACTCCTCGCAAGATGAAGTTCGGCTTGTCCGAGGGAATGGTGCTCGCCGCGTCGGGCGACGGGCCCGGCATCTTTCTCCTCGCTCCCGACTCCGGCGCGCAACCCGGCATGCGCGTCAAATGACGCATCCGTCCGAGAGCGCAAGGCACAGCCGCCGCGCGATTGGAGACGGATGCGTCATCCCGGGCGAGCGCATGCGAGACCCGGGATCCAAGTTGAGTGATGCGACGACACGCATGGATGCCCGGGCGAGCGCATGCGAGACCCGGGATCCAAGCTCAATGATACGACGACGCCTAGATGATACGACGACGCCTAGATCGACGTACTTCGGTCCCGGCCTTCACCGGGACGACAGCCCCGTAAAGTGATGAGCGCTCTTGACCTCGTCGTCGCGGCCATCGCTGCGTGGATCGCCATCGGCGTGCTCGGGATGATCCGGCCGAGGAAGGGTCTCAAACTCATACGCGCGCTGTTCATCCTGGGGGCGGGCGTTGCACTCGTCGTTGCGATCGTCGCGCTGTTCTCGATGGGCCAGATTGCGCAGACCATCGTTCTGCCTCTGGGCCTTCCCGATCTGCCGTTTCACCTGCGGATCGATTCGCTGTCGGCGTTTTTCCTTTTGCTGCTCGGGGCGACGGCATTTGGCATATCCATTTTCTCCGCCGGCTACTTCCGCGAAAGTGAAGGGACCGCCCCGGGCTTACTCTGCTTGCACTATCACGTTTTTCTCGCTGCGATGGCGCTCGTGCTCGTCGCAGACGATGCCTATGTCTTCATGGTCGCCTGGGAGACCATGGCGCTCTCGTCGTACTTTCTGGTCACGACCGACCACCGCATTCCCGAGATCCGCCGCGCGGGTTTCCTTTACCTGCTCATTGCGCATATCGGCGCAATTGCGATCCTGCTTTGTTTCGGCGTGCTGCAGGGCGGAAGCGGCGATTATACGTTCGGCTCCATGCGCTCGGTGATTCTTCCCGGCGCCTGGTCATCGATCGCTTTTGGATTGGCGATTTTCGGTTTTGGCGCGAAAGCGGGCTTGCTGCCTCTGCATGTGTGGCTGCCCGAGGCGCATCCGGCTGCGCCATCGCCCGTATCCGCGCTGATGAGCGGCGTCATGCTCAAGACGGCGATCTACGGGCTGAGGCGTGTGACCTTCGATTTGCTCAACGGCCAATTGTGGTGGTGGGGTGTCTTCGCGTTGGTGCTCGGGCTCCTCACCGCGCTCTTCGGTGTGATTTTCGCGACAGTGCAATCGGACATGAAGCGTCTGCTCGCCTATTCGTCGATCGAGAATATCGGCATCATCGTCGCCGGCATGGGCCTCGCCATTCTTTTCAAGGCTCATGACAAGACGCTGCTGGCGGCGCTCGCGCTGACCGCGACTCTGTATCACGCGCTCAACCACGCTTTTTTCAAAAGCCTGTTGTTCCTGGCGACCGGCGCAGTGCTTCACGCGACCAAGGAGCGCAGTCTCGGCAAGCTCGGGGGCCTCATCCATCGCATGCCGTGGGTCGCGTGGCTGGCGCTGGTCGGCACGCTCGCGATGGCGGGCCTGCCGCCGTTGAATGGTTTCGTTTCCGAATGGCTGTTGTTGCAGGCTTTCCTGTTCACGCCGACCTTGCCGCAGTCGTTTATCAACATGCTCGTGCCGCTCGCTGCCGCCGCGCTCGTTCTTGCGGTGGCGTTGGCGGCCTATGTCATGGTCAAGTTCTACGGTGTGATCTTCCTTGGCCGCCCACGCGAGCCCAACCTCGCGTACGCCCAGGACCCGGCCAGCCTCGAACGCGCCGCCTTGGCGTGGTTCGCGCTTGGCTGCGACGTTCTCGGGATTTTCCCCGTCAATGTCATCACCTGGCTCGATCCGGTCGATGCGATGCTGATCGGATCGACCTTAGGTGGACGCGGGGGAAGCTGGCTGTTTTTGGCGCCGGTCAACCCGGATCGATCGAGCTACAGCCCGATCATCGTGCTCGTGGTGATTCTCGCGGTCTTCGCGCTGACCATCCAGGTCGTGCATCGGTACTACCACGGTCGCAAGCGCTTGGGGCCCGCGTGGGACTGCGGATATCCCCTGCAGACGGCGCGCATGCAGGACACCGCCGAGGGATTCGGCCAGCCGATCCGACAAGTGTTCGAGGCGTTTTTCCATGTCGAGCGCGTGCTGCCCTCGCCTTTCGACGCCACGCCGCAATACCGGGTGAAGGTCGAAGATCACTTCTGGCGCTGGCTCTACCTGCCCGTGGTGCGAAGCGCAGAAGCCGTGGCGCGACTGATCGGCCTCATCCAGCAAGGCCGCATTTCCGTGTACCTGACCTACAGCTTTCTCACCCTGCTTGCGCTGCTGTTCTTTATCCGATGACGCCGACCGGATTCCTTTCGCAGCTCCTGCAGCTCGCAATCGCGCTGCTGCTGGCGCCGCTGCTGCTGGGATGGGTCAATCAGTGCCGGGCCTGGTTGCAGAACAAGAGCGCGCCGCCGCTGCTTCTGCCGTATCGAATGATACGGAAGCTGTTCCACAAGGACGCCGTAATCGCCGAGAACGCGTCGCCGATTTTTCGCACCATGCCGTACATCATTTTCGGCGCGATGGCGCTTGCGGCGGCCATCGTGCCCTCGCTTGCGACCGATCTGCCGTTCGGGCAGGCAGCCGACGCGATCGCGCTGGTCGGACTTTTCGCGTTGGCACGCGTGTTCATAGCGCTTGCGGCGATGGACATCGGCACTGCATTCGGCAGCATGGGCGCGCGGCGCGAGATGTTCGTGGGCTTCCTGGCGGAGCCCGCGCTGCTGATGGTTCTGTTCACCGCGTCGCTGATTTCCGGGTCGACGTCACTACCGACGATCGTCGACACGCTTGCGCATCGCGAAATCGCGATCTACCCGAGCCTGGCCTTCGCCGGGGTCGCCTTCACCATGGTGTCGCTCGCGGAAAACGCGCGTATTCCCATAGACAATCCGGCGACACACCTCGAGCTCACCATGATCCACGATCGAATGGGCGTCGGCGCTGAAGCTATTCAACTATTCCTGCATCGGGTTGGCGCTTTTCCTGCCGTTCGGGATTGCCCAGGGCAGCGACGATTGGCTGGCCATACTGGGCGCCACACCCGTGCTGGCCGCCAAGCTCGCCGCCGGCGGATTCGGGCTGGCCTTGATCGAAACCTTCTCGGCGAAGGTGCGGATCTTCCGTGCGCCCGAGTTTCTGGGCACGGCGTTCCTGCTCGCGGTCCTGGGCATGCTGGTCAATCTGCTGCTGGGGAGTTAGGAAACCATAATGGCGCACACGATCGCCGGCCTCCCGCTCTGGGCGCAGTTGATCAACCTTCTCGCCGCGGTGCTGCTGCTGCTCGCGTTCGCGATGCTGGCGCAGCGCAGGGTGCTGAGCCTGATCGACCTGTTCGCAGCGCAAGGGCTGGCGCTCGCTTGTTCGACTGCGATCGTCGCTTTCGCGACCGCACAGCCGCATCTCTACGCGTCGGCGGGCATCACGCTCGTGCTCAAGGTCGGGCTGCTTCCGTGGCTGCTGCACCACCTGATTCGAAAGCTCGACGTGCGCTGGGACGTCGAGGGACTAATCAACATCCCGACGACGATGCTAATCGGCATCGTGCTGGTGGTGTTCTCGTTCAATCTGGCGGTTCCGATATCGCAGCTTTCGAATACGGTGACTCGCTCCACGCTCGGCATCGCGACAGCCAGCGTCATGTTGTCGTTCCTGATGATGATCACGCGGCGAAAGGCGATTCCGCAGGTGATCGGGTTCCTGTCGATGGAAAACGGACTGTTCTTCGCTGCGACGAGCGCAACGTATGGCATGCCGATGGTTGTCGAGCTCGGGAATCCGCGAGCAGTTCGACAGCCTCGACCTGAAGCATTTCGAGAAGCTCAAGGAAGAGAGCCACTTGTGATCGAGATGCTTTTTGTCCTCGGTCTGCCGATCGCAGGCGCGCTTGTGCTCGCGGCTATCGGCCATCGCATGCAGGCAGGAGCGGTCAACGTCGCCGTATGCTTCGCGACCTTCCTCGCCGCCGCGGCGCTGACCGTCCGCGTGATATCGGACGGAGCGATGCTCGTTCTCGGCCGCTTGTTCTTCGTCGATTCGTTCAACGTTTTCCTGGTCGCGCTCACGGCGTTTGTCGGATTTACCACGTCGATATTCTCCAACCCGTACATGAGGATCGAGCGTGAGCACGGCCGCGTCAGCGCAGGAAAGCTGCGCCTGTACCACAGCATGTTCCAGCTCTTCAATTTCACCATGCTGCTGGCGCTGTCGACCAACAACATGGGCATCCTGTGGGTGGCGATGGAGGCCGCGACGCTGACTACGGTTTTGCTCGTCTCGCTTTATCGGACGCCGGCGAGCCTCGAAGCCGCGTGGAAGTATTTCATTCTCTGCGGCGTCGGCATTGCCCAAGCGCTGTTCGGCACGATCCTGCTCTATTTCGCAGCGGAAAAGCTGCTCGGCGCCGGGGGCAGCGCGTTGCTGTGGACCGAGCTCAACGGCGTGAAAAATCAGCTCGAGCCCACGGTGCTCTCGCTTGCGTTCGTTTTCCTGCTGGTGGGCTACGGCACCAAGGTCGGCCTCGTTCCGCTGCACAACTGGCTGCCCGATGCCCATGCCGAGGGACCCACGCCTGTATCGGCAGTGCTTTCCGGGCTGCTCCTCAACGTCGCGCTGTATGCGGTGGTTCGCTGCAAGGTGCTGGTCGACGGATCGCTGCACACGTCCTTTGCCAAGGGGCTCATGATGGGCTTCGGTCTGCTCTCGGTGGTTGTCGCCGCATTCCTCCTTTCGCGACAGAAGGACATCAAGCGACTTTTCGCGTACTCGTCGATCGAGCACATGGGCATCATCACCTTCGCATTCGGCATGGGCGGTCCGGTAGCGAACTTCGCGGGATTGCTGCACATGACGGTGCACTCGCTTACCAAGTCGGCAATATTTTTTGCGGTCGGCCACGCGGCGCAAAAAGCCGGAACTCAGATCATGGACGACATCCGCGGGCTGATTACGACCCGCCCCGCGATCGGCTGGGGACTGATCCTGGGCACGCTCGCCATTCTCGGCATGCCGCCCTTCGGCGTATTCGCCAGCGAATTTCTGATTCTCACCACGGCGATCCACGAGCAGCCGTGGGCGGCGCCGTTGCTGTTACTCGCACTGGGTGTTGCCTTCGCGGCGGTATTCTCCAAGGTGCAACCGATGGTGTTTGGCGAAACAACCGCCAAGCGCCTGCCGTATCGGCCGGCGATGGCGCCCGTCTTCGTGCACTTGGCCCTCGTGCTGGTGCTCGGTCTGTGGATCCCGCCCGTCCTCGCCGACTGGTATCGGCAGGCGGCGAAATTGATCGGTTAGAAGCCTCGTAAAAATGCGTGACGAGTTTTGCCCTCACCCCTTCTCCCTCTCCTGCCGGGCGAGCGGAAATTTCGTGGTTTAGTAACGGCGCCATGAACGTTTCGCCGCTAGGCATTTCCTCCGCGCCACTGGCGAGCCTGATTCCGGCCCAGCGTTGCCCGGTGAACTCCGGCCAGTTGCTGACCGCATGCCGGCTGGCATGGGAACGCGGAGGACAACTCATCGCGCTGTGGGCAAGCGACGAGCGCGATCGCCATCGCGGCTTTTGTGTGCGCGTACTGCTTGGAGACAGCGAAGGCCTCACTCTGCTCGAGCACACGCTGCCCGATGAGGGCGCGCAC
>VBCZ01000267.1 GCA_005889025.1 Betaproteobacteria bacterium | reverse complement strand
ACGGGCCGATGGCGGCCACGCGATCGATTAATGCTCGCTTGCGTTGCTGATCGGGCTCATGGAACCATTTCACAATCAGATACTGCCTGTCGGTTGGTTGATAGCCAACGCGAGTGTCCACAAGGTACGCCTTCTTGTCGCCGCAATAGCCAAACCACGCAAAGCAGTCGTCCAGTTCGCGCTCGGCCGTTTGCATGATGATTTGCGCGATTCCACCGCGTGCCTTGCACGCGTCCCATTGTTCTTTCGGAAGACGCCGGTAGAAGTTCCTGCGGACGCACATGCCGCCTTCCAGATAGACGTCACCGTAGCGAATCCAATTACAGAATCCGACTGGCTCAAATGTCGTGTCCGACCATTTGTAGAACGCGACGTATTGACGCCACGCTTCCGGCGGAGTTGGAATGGGGAGCCCGCACTGTTCCCTCGGAATTGGGAAATCGGCGGCGAAGCTTTCCAGGAAAAGCTGGGACGCAAAAAAAGCAGCGTTTCGCAAACCGATCACATGTACGGACTCATCGAAGGCAATCATTTTTTCGCCAACCTAAGCTAAAAGCGTCCCGTCAAAAAACCGCATGCCAATTCACGATGTCGTCAATAAGATGCGATAAAAGCCGCGCGTCGCAGGACGCCCCGCTACCGCGGCGCGGCCTTGTCTCCGATGCCTTCGCGTGGATAGACCGCGATTCGGGCCAGGCGTGCGTTTCCGGCGCCCGGCGCGAAATCCAATTCGATGTTCAACTGTTCGACGATCGTATTCGCCGAGCGCCACTCTTCGGGCCAGGAGAGCGCCACCGTGACGCCGCCGGCATCCGCCCGCAACTCCGAGACGCGAGTGCGTGGCGCGATCTCGCGCCACTCGTCGGTTTCGCCCTTTCGAGCCAGCACACGCAGATGGTTCGCGGCGCTCGCCTCGATGAAGCCGACGATGAGCGACTGCGCTTCATTCGCGCGAATCACCTGGTCGGGCGGAGAAAGCAGAATCGCCGCCCCGCCATCTGCGACCAGGTCGACATAGCCTCGCCCCGCGATCAGGCGAGCGCCGTGCGCGGACCATCCGTCGTCGTCTGCATAGCCCGGCGAGCCAAATGTCCAAAGCCTTGCGCCGCGCGGGAGGTTCGCGTGACTCACCAGGAAGTCCTTCATCGCCTCCTCCGCCGGCGTGTTGCGCCACGCGGTATAGGCCAGGAAGCCTTTCTGGCCGGCACTGGCTCCGTCGGAGCCGTTCCATGCCATCACGGTGACCTGCTTGGCGTCGTAGTTGAATAAGTCGCGAAATGATCGATACGCCTGATCATAGCCCGGCAGCACGCCCGGCTGCTGCAAGTCGGTCGAGTTGAACTCGGCCACCGCCCAGCCCGAATCCATTCGCGAGAATGTCGCGAACAGGCTGTGCGGAACCTCCATGCGCGCAAGGTTATGCGCGCTCTTGCCGTAGAGGATTGCGCCCAGATGTCCGGCGCGAGGGATCGCGCCCTCGATCGACACGCCGGCTGAATCGTAGTTCTGGCCATGACTGTCCAGGCGTACCGCGAACGGCTTCAGCATGGGTCCCGGCGCAACAAACCCTTGCGCGGAGTAAATCCTGTCCGTCGGAATCCCGGCATCGTGAACCCATTGCGACAGCTCGTCGTAATGCAGCCCGACCAGATGCTTGCGGAAGACGTCCCACTCCTGGTACCTCGGATCGTCCCAGATCGGAGTCTGTCCGGAAAGGAGCGGGTCATGCGGTGTGCCGGGAAACACCCGCGGCGGATCGACCTCGCTCCACGACGTCCAACGCCGGCGGGCAATGCGATTGATCTCCGAAAGCGTCAGCGGCTTTTTTCTGCGATACGCCGAAAGGTCCGGCGTGCCCGGCTCGCCTTTTTCTGCGTACGGACCCGTCCCCTTCAGCCAGTGGCGGAATTGCCTGATCGTCCCGGGATTGTAATCGAACCATTCCTTCTGCTCGAAGAACGGATTCATGTAGGTGTCGGCATCGAGATTGACGCCCACGAACAGATCTGGATGCTCCTGCGCGAACCGAACGATCAGGCGTGCTGCGGCTTGCAGATTGCGCTTCTTGTAGTAGCGCACTTTGCCCGCGTAAACGTTGTAAGTGAGGACGCGGGCGAGCTCCGGAGAGTCGATCGACCCCGTGAGATTCTTCAGCTAGTCATCCGGATAGACGATGTTGTCCTGGGTCCACTGACAATTGTCGACGTCCTGCTCCAGGTGATCGTTGACGTCCCATTCGGGCGTATCGCAGCTCGAGTCCGCCCACACTCCCCCGTTCAGGCTGAACTGCACCGGCAGCTTTTTCTGTACCGCATAGCCGATGACTCCGTTGAGCGAGTCCTCGGCGACCAGCCGATCCTTGCAGCGATGGATCGGCTGAAAATCGGGATCGAAAACCCAATCATCGGCGGCGCCCTTGGTCGTTCGAAGATAGAGTATCGGGACCGTTATCCCGGTACGCATGGTGGCCGAGTAATAAGCGCCGTACTGCTTTTCGGCGTCTTTCGCGCCGCCCTGCGGGATCGCCGAGGTCGCCATGAGGAAAAAGAATCGGCGATCCGCGAAACCGGGCGCGGCCGCGAGCCGATCGGCCCAAAGCCTCATCGCGGACGGAGCGATGAGGCTGCGCCTGCCGAGCATGGTTTCGTGACCGTCGCGGCCCACCGCCACGACGGATACGGCGTGACGACCGCTGGACAGAGCGTCGATGTCGGCCTTGAATTCGAATCCGGCGCGAGCGGAATCCGGATAATCCGGATGCGTCCGCGCGATGTCGCGACGCGCGATGCCGTATCGTGCGGCATGATTCGCGCCGTCCATGCGCACTTCGACGCGATCGACTCCCGAAGGGTCCAAAACCCATCCGCCTATCACGGCAGATGTCGCAATCGTCGCTTCCTCGCCAGGAGTCTCGAGTACCCCCATCACCTGCAGAGGCTGCGAGTGCGGCGTGCATGCTGCCAAAAACGGCGGCACGATAAAAACGAGCGCGCGGATTGTCACGCAAGCACGCAGGGAAGCAAGGCAGCGCGGCATGGCGCCGGATGTCAAGGACTGATTACTCGCGCAGCAAACGAGCGAGATCGTCAGGAGTTCGCCACGCTGTGCCGCAGGTGTTGCGCGGCAGCAGCCAGCGATTGCTCGCTGCGTGCATGACACCCGGGGTGCCGGTGAACGCCGCGAGCGTGCCGTGGCGGGCCAAATGAAGCGGGAAAAACTGCTCGACCAGATACGCGCTGCCCTCTCCGTAGGGACACGCGAAGAGTGCGGAACCGGGATTCGGAGCCTTGGCTTCAATGAACTCGCGTGCCGCGCGAACCTGCAGATCCGCGTCCTCGAAGGTGTCGATAAAACCAAAGGAGCCGCTTTTGCCCTCGCGCTGCTGGACTTGCGCGACCGAGGGACTCAGATGATCCCAACTGTGGTTGCCGACATGAAAAAGTCCGCTGGCGACTGCGGCGCGCCACCAGTGATCGCCGATCCACTGGTGATCGAGCATCTCCCGGCGCGCGATCTGCCGCCGTGCATCGGGCGATGCGATGACGAAAGTCGTCGCGTGCGCGGCGACGCCGTGTCTCGATGAAAAGCTGCGCAGGATGCTTCGCACCGATCGTTGGGGCCCATGAAAAGGGTGAACGAGATCGACGAAATCAAAATCCAGCCCGTCGTCGAGTGTGATCGCGGCCACCGTCTTCGGAAGCGCAGCCGCCGCGCCCGCTATCAAGGCGTCGACGATGCTTCGAAGCGGAACGATGGGAATCCCTAGCGCGTGAATCTGCTCCAGATCCTCCGCCAGCGCGACCAGGTTGTTGGTGGCGTAATCGTTGCCTGCAAGATTGCCCGAGTGGTAGGTCAGTACGATAGCGCGCATCGAGTCAGAATGCTCCCATTGCGGCAGCTCGTGCGATCAATTTTTCCTGCTCCGGCAGCGGCAAGACCGAATTCCAGATCACCAGAAGATGCGGCGGCCCGGCGGGGACGAATCCAACGTTGAGGTCGTGCTGCCACTGGCGCGCGTCGCCGCAATAGCCGAACACGATGCGATCGGTAAGACGCGAGAGCGTGTCGCGCAGGACGATCTCACCTATGCCTCCTGCACGCTTCCATTCGGCGGCGTCCGCCGGCGCGGCACGCGAATAAGCCTGGCGATCGACGCACAAGCCGCCGCACAGCCACGCTTCGCGGCCCCATGCGCTGTAATGAATATAGGAGGCGACGCGCAAGGCGCCGCCGTCGACTCGTTGCAACGCTACGAAGTGGCGAGGAAACTTCGGGATCGAGTGGCCGAAGGTCGTGAAGAAGAGCTCTCCAGCAAGCGCATCCACGTCGTCAACTTCGACAATGATCAGCGACATCGAGGATTCTTAGCTTGCCGTTCGATCCACACGCCTTTTTCAAAGCACGGATGTGGTCCGCGAAGCCGTCGTGTGCAGTGCGTCCGCAACGCGCCAGCGATGTTCGATGCGGATCAGCCCGAATTCGCGCGCGGTACCCGTGACCACCAGCGGCTTCTCCAGCGTGTCAAACATGCGGACCCCCTCGGGATCCAGAACGTGCATGCGAATGAAATACTTCCCCGGCAACAGGGGTAGCGAGGGGAACTCGATCTCGAACGCATAACAGTCGTTGGAAGTCTTGCGTGGCGCAACATTGTCCATATCGGTTGCCACGCCGTAGACCGGTGTCCCGTCGGCACGGACAATACCGATCAGGATCACCGGCGGCCTTCCATCCGGCGAATACGCTTCGCCTGTCGCGACAAGAGCAGAGCGCTCCGGAATCGATCCGCCGGGCGTAATTTCAAAAAGCTTGATCGCGTAGTAACCTGCTGCCGCGGCTGCCCGCGGATCCTGAATGCCGGTGAGCCGCTTGCTCACAGCGCTCTTTTCCTCGTGATAGGCAAGATACGCCTGGCACACGTCGGCTGCAGCGCCGTACTGCTCCACCCTGCCGTCCTTGACCCACAGCGCGCTGCGGCAAAGTTTCTGAATGTGGTACATGCTGTGCGAACAGAACAGAAGCGTGCCTCCATCGGAGAGATACGCCTCCATCCATGCGATGCACTTCTTCTGGAAGGATTCGTCGCCCACTGCAAGCACCTCGTCGGTGATCAGGACATCCGGCGTGAGCGCCGTCGCCACGGCGAAGCCGAGGCGCACCACCATTCCGGAAGAGTAGTGCTTGATCGGATCGTTGATATGGTCGCCGATGTCGGCGAAGGCGACGATGCTTTCCCGCTTGGCGTCGATTTCCCCGGGCGAAAGCCCAAGCAGCGCGCCGGCGAGATCGATATTGTCGAGGCCCGAATACTCGGGATGGAAGCCCGAGCCGAGCTCCAGCAGCGCTCCGACGCGGCCTGCAACCGCGACGGTTCCGCGAGTCGGCGTGATCACGCCGGCGACGATCTTCAGCAGGGTCGATTTGCCGGCGCCAAAGACATTGGAAGCGCCGCGCCCGCGAAGCAAATCGAGCACAAGACGAACCCGGCTGGCCTTGGTGTCGTTCTTGGCGTAGTCCTTGCCCACAGAGGAAAGCTCCAGTAGCGGCGCCGCCATATCAGACGAAGTCTTCAAAATGCGGCGAAAGGCGGAGAAAAATCCAGCGGCCCGCCGCGAACACTGAGATCGAGATCACGAAGGCGACAGCATCTCCCCAGGTCGGGTTGAGGCGGCCGTCCAGCAATGCGTCGCGCAGGCGGCCGACGAGATAGCCGAACGGGTTCGCGGCAACCCACGGCTTCATTCCCTCGGGCACCAGCGACAGCGGGTAGAGAATCGGCGTCAAATACATGAGAATCATCAGCACCGGCATCAGAATGTGCTCGATGTCCCTGATAAACACCTGGAGCGCTGCAAGCGCGAGCGTAAGCCCCGCCACCGCCACCGCCATCACTATCCACAGCGGCACTGCTAGCAGCAGGCCTTCGAAGTGAACCGGCTCACCGAACAGTGCGAGCACGACGAGGACCGCAAGGTATCCCACGAATTGCAGCACAAGCGTTGCTGCAATCGAAGCGTACACGACGACTTCGTGAGGAAACGCGACCTTGCGGATCAATCCCGCGTGCGCCGCGATGCTCACCGTGCCGCGCTGCAGCGCCTCCTGGGCGGCCAGCCATGGCCACAGCGCCACGGCAACGAACAGCAGAAAACTCTTACCGTCCATGGGCCCGGCGCGAAACACGGTGGTGAACACGAAGTGGTACACGGCGAGAAGCGCAAGCGGATGCAGGAACGCCCAGGCGAGACCGCTTGCGCTTCCCAGATAGCGCGAAAACAGCTCGCGGCGAAAAAAGTTGGCAAACAGCGCCCGGTTGCGTTGCAAGACCGCTGCGGTGGGAACTGGGGCGAGCGAATGGTTCATCGCAGAAGAGCGGCGATGGTGGCTCGCGCGTGGGGATGAGGAGCAAGCTGCAGCAACAGTGCCGCCCTTAGTGGCACGATTTTCTTACGCATTGCGGCAGGCGCCGATCGCCAGGTGAGCTCGAGTGCGCCGGGCTGGTCGTCGACCAGAATTGCGGCAAGGATCGTCGCTTGGTGGCGATCCTTAGCAGCCTTTTCGGGGTACGCACTGTCCGCCTGCTAGCATAGCGGCGGGCTCGGCATCCGCAAGCATGAAGTCGTAATACGGCACGGCTTGCGCATGCCATTTCATCTCCGGCACGGGCACCGTTGCGCCGAGGGTGGCTCCCGGCGCGAGCAAGTCCACACGCAGCTGGTCGGCGCCCGGTAGCTTGACCGACGTGGATGCCCCGACCGACGGCATGTTCGGAACCGCGTAGAACGGCAACCCGGTATCGGCGAACGTCTTGAGGAAGGGCAATGGCACTGCGAGCTTGAGGGGCTGGCGACGCGCAAGGTCAATGTCTTGTGTACTCGAGCTTATTGCCTTGGCGCCAAGTTCGTTCAGCCACGCTATATACGCCAGCGTGCCTACCATGACAAGTCCCGCAGCGAATGCGCCCCGGTTGTGAAGCTCCACCAGCACGCGGGCCATCTTCTTGTCGGCCACCTGGTAGCCAAGTTTGCGCAAGGCGATGACTTGGGCTTGCATCCAATCGGCAAGGGCCATGCGCTCGCGCATAGCCGCGTAGGCACCCTCCTCGTGCACGGAGCCCACAAACTGTTCCGACTGCCGGCCAGGCACGTTGTAATAGACGCGATACCAATATTCCTGCCCACCGGGGTTGGGTGAGCGCTTGGTCAGCGTACCCGTCGTGCCGGGAAGAAGTTGCCCGGCAGCGGCGGTGCGCTCTTTCAACTCGGCATACTGGGTGCGGAATGCTGGCTCGTGCCAGCGATAAAGAGGTCGTGCGCTCATGCTGCCGTACGGCTAGATTTGATCTCCCCCGCCAAATATACCCAACAATTTCAAATTTTATTGGGTATAGAGCGCGAGGTCAATAACCGGTCAGGTGTGCAAAGGCTCACGATTCGGCAAAAGGTGTGGGATCGAAGACATGAGGTTGGCAGCATTGCGGGCCGTGCTGACGATCCTTGCGCTGTCCGCAATGGATAATCCACGCTCGTTGCGGCAGCAACAGGCGCCCGCGCCTGGTGGCGTCTCCCTACTTGCTATTTTAGCTAAAATAGCATATATTTTGCTTATGGATGTTGTTAAAGCGACGGAACTGAAAAATCGGCTGGGCGCGGTACTAAAGCGCGCCACCCTCGGGGAGGTCGCCACTGAACGGCATGGACGAGTCGTTGCGTATCTGGTTCCGGCACCTCGACCTGGCCGCACATCGGCAAACCGAGGGGCGGGTCCGGAAGAAAGCTGGAGTCGAGTCGACGAAGAGCGTGTGTTGGAACTCTCCGCGAGAGGCGATTTCCGTCCGTCGAGGTGGTCGCGCGCGGGCAATCCGCGCCAACTTGCCGGTGTGGCAGTCATGCTTGCATCGCAAGAAGGTTTCGATCGGCCACGCATGCTCGCGCTCGCGGAGCAGCTTTATCCCGGAATGAGCACACCGGCCGGATTCAGTCGGTGGTTGGCCGGTTCGCCTATCCAGGCAGCGCGCTTCTTGCCCATGCTTCGTGCCCGGATACAGGAGAAAGCTCCACGCTTAGAGAGGGCGGTGTAGTACGCATGGCCGCGAAGCCGCCGCTGCTTAGGGCGGACCCCGAATATCTAAAGGCATTTTCGACAATCATGGCGCGTATCGAGCGCGCACTAGGCGCAAAACGCGCCATCCTTCCCGTTACCGCATGCGTCGCCGGTGGCGCCGCGCTGCACTTCTACACGGGGGTCCGCGTGTCAAAAGACATCGACGCCAAGCTCATGGCGCGCGTCCTTTTGGACCCCAGCGATCTACAGGTTGCCTATCGTGATGTCGATGGTCACGCTCGCCTGCTCTACTTCGACACCCAATACAATGACAGCTTTGCGCTGCTGCATCAGAACGCCTATGACGACGCCGTGCCTATTGCGCTGGAGGGGGTCGATGCGCGTCGGCTCGCAGTGAAGCTGCTCACGCCGCTCGACTTGGCGGTTTCGAAGCTGTCGCGGTTCAGTGCACAGGATCAGTCGGATATTCGCGCGTTGGCCCGCGAGCGGTTGATCGATGCGGCGCAACTTCGGCGCCGTGCCGAGGAGGCATTGCCGGACTATGTAGGCAACCTCGATCGCATCAAGACGTCGATCGATATCGCTTGTCGCGTGGTAAAGGCAGAAGCTGGGAAAAAAGATGATCCAACAATATAGTCATAGGCATTTTAGTCTGGCATATGTCATGCGTTGATCGGCACGAGGCCGCCGTTGCGATGCCGCAATGCAACGTTCGAGATCAACACGATTGTTGGTTGCTCAAAGAAATATGGCTGAGAATGGGCCCGCGCATCACCTGCCGCGTGACGCCGGTAACATCGATACTCGGGATGCAGACCATGACCGCAGGCATTGCTTTATAAGCAAAGGACGCCCAAGCATGCCGACGTTGCACCGGACGAATTAGTCGGATAGGCCTGCCTTATCCGGGTTCTCAGTTCAAGACGTAACCTGACCCCATTCTTTCGAAACTATTTGGGCTGCGGCGGGATGCCCTTGATTGCCTTATCGCCGTCGACCTTGGTAATCAAAGCATCGATCTCCGGCTGATGAACCTTGGTTTCAGGATCGTTCCTGATCGGGGCCAGTGCGAGCTCGCGCTGCTCGTCGATGTAGCGAGCGCGCTCCTCGGTCATGATGGCTTCCTTGACCTCGTCGAAGCTGCGAACGCTTGCCGGACGCCGGCCGTCGAAACGAATGAGGTGATAGCCGAAGCTCGACAGCACGGGCTCGCTCAGGTCGCCGGCGTTTTTCATCGAAAATGCAGCTGCGCCGAAGGCGGGGTCCATTTTCGCCTTGTCGAAATAATCAATGCGGCCGCCATTCTGCTGCGCGCTCGGATCGTCGGAAACCTGCTTTGCGACCTCGTTGAAATCGGCGCCGGCGAGGATCTTCGAGCGCGTGTCCTGCGCGAGCTTGAGAGCTTCTTCCTTCGTCCGCTTCTTGGTGTCGAAAAGAATGTGCGAGACGGCGACTTGTTCCGGAACCCGATAGGCGTCGCGACGCGTCAGGTAGAGCTCTCTCGCGCGTGCCTCGAACTGAGGACGGCGCGCGTCGAAGGCCTTGCCGGCGGCCTCTTCGATCTTCGAGATCTGCAAGCCCGCATGCAGCCGATCGAGCTCGAGAGCGAGCCGCCGCTGCAACAGCGGGTCCTTTTCCAGTCCTGCCGCGCGCGCCTGAGCAGCGAGCGATTTGGTGACGAGGAGCCGCGTGAGCAGATCGTAGACGCGCTTGCCATTGACGGCAAAACCGCCGCGTATGTCCGGCGGCAATCGCGTGAGCTCGGCCTCATAGTCCGCGCGGGTAACTTTCGCCCAACGATTTTCGACAAGGACCTGGTCTAAATCCTCGGAAGACTGGGCGTGCAGCGCCGGGATGAAGGCAAGCACCGAAAGCGCGAATGAAAACAGCGCACCAACCACTTCTCGTTTCATCGAAATGCCCTGAAAAGAAAAAAGCCCCGCCGAAACGGGGCTTATAAGGTTTGCGAATTAACGCCGGCGTTGCGCGATCAGGGGAAAGCCGGGTCGTTGTTCATCAGCGCGTTACAGCTATTCAGTCCACACGAAGCCTGCGGTGTGGGATCGAGTTGCCAGTTGCGCACACTGATGTAGTAGGTCTGCCCTGGCGTCAATCCGGCCGGGCCGAAGACGAACGGCGTCGCCACTGCGTACGATATCGACGCAGTGGTTCCGTTCGACACCGCCAGCGGTCCGTTAGCGCCGGTGTAGTCCTTGGCTCGGAAGTCGCACGCCTGGGTCGAGATCGTGAGCTGCCGGAAGGTGGACTGCCCCGTGTATTCCGACACCGTAAAGCGGCCAGGCTGTCCGATGCTGTTCGGCGTACCGGCAGGCACCGTCAGCCTGAACACCCAGACGGCGTTGTCGCCGAAGGCGCCGCTTGTCGACGATAGCCAACTTCCCGCCTGAGCCCACGTTGCGTT
>VBCZ01000031.1 GCA_005889025.1 Betaproteobacteria bacterium | reverse complement strand
TACATTTCTGTTCGTGAGCGAGGACGGGACGATATCCGGTTGGAGAAATGCCTTGGGGACGACTGCGGAGGTGCTCCAGCTAGGCTCCGCCGCCAACGTTTACAAGGGAACTACGTTAGACATTACTGCGTCAGGCAACTACCTGCTTTCGGCCAACTTTCGCGCCGGCACCATCGATGTGCTCAAGGGAACCGCCGGTCAACCGGACCTGCCGGGTAATTTCACCGACCCGACTCTGCCGTCGGGCTA
Organism: Betaproteobacteria bacterium; assembly: GCA_005889025.1. Lineage (GTDB taxonomy): Bacteria > Pseudomonadota > Gammaproteobacteria > Burkholderiales > Casimicrobiaceae > PALSA-1003. The sequence goes on along the minus strand of VBCZ01000031.1, from coordinate 2,767 downwards.
TGCCCCCTTCAATATCGACCTTCTCGCCGGCAAGATCTACGTGACCTACGCGCTGCAGGATGCAGCCAAGCACGACGATGTGGCGGGACCTGGCTTCGGCTTCGTGGATGTCTTCGATCTCCAAGGAAACTTCACGGGCCGCGTGGCATCCGGCGGACCCCTGAATTCCCCTTGGGGCCTGGCGATCGCGCCGAGCTCGTTCGGCACATTTGCCGGGGACCTGCTCGTGGGCAACTTCGGAGACGGTCGCATCAATGCCTACAATCTGAGTACTTTCGCGCCTCTCGGCGCGCTCCTCGGCATCAACGGCAGCCCGCTTGTCATCGATGGGTTGTGGGGCCTGCTTCCAGGCAATGGTGGCATGGGGGGAAGTATTCAGTCGATCTATTTTTCCGCGGGACCCGTAGACGAGCAACACGGACTATTCGGCGTAATCGCTGCCGTTCCCGAACCCGCGACCCTGGCGCTGCTAGGTGCCGGGCTCGCCGGCCTGGGTTTCTCGCTCCGCCGCAAGCCGAACTGAATTAGTTCCACCAAGGCTCAACACCGAGGCGCGCTCGCCAATTGATCTATGGTGATTCGGTTCGCATCGGAATTTGAAGGAGGTCTATCATGCAACGATTAGTTCTCACCATCGCGGTTGCGGGGTTCCTCTGCGTCCCTGCGGCCATCGCCGGTCCCTTTTTCTTCAGTACCGGCAATCCGGACGGACGAATGGCGACCGCATCGCGCCCGGAGACGCCTGCTCTTGGCAAGATCGAGATCGAATCCGCCGACGACTTTATCCTGAGCGGATTCACCTCCATCACCAGCGGGACGTTTACCGGTCTGCTAACGGGCGCCACGCTGGCCAATATCGGCGAAGTCCGCGTCGAAATCTATCGCGTCTTTCCTTTGGATTCGACGAACCCCCCGGACGGCAAGGTGCCCACGCGGACCAATTCTCCGTCGGATGTCGAATTCGACGACCGCGACACAGCGAGCGGTAATCTCACGTTCAGCACCTCGATCCTGAGCAACAGCTTCACGGCGAGCAATTCAATCTTGAATGGGATCCATCCTAGTCCAAATCAGACAACCGGCGGCGAGGGACCGGTTACCGGTATAGAAGTGCTATTTACCGTGAATTTCACGAATCCCTTTTTACTCGCGCCCGACCACTATTTCTTGATACCCCAGGTCGAAGTGACCACCGGCAGCGGCGAGTTCTATTGGCTCTCGGCGCCAAGACCAATCGTGCCGCCCGGAACGCCGTTCGCGCCGGACTTGCAGAGTTGGATTAGGAATGCCAACCTGGACCCGGACTGGCTGCGTATCGGCACCGATATCGTCGGCGGTGCGACCCCTCCCACATTCAACGGGACCTTCTCTCTGAACGGTGTTGTTCCGGAGCCCACTACGCTGGCGCTACTCGGCGTCGGCCTCGCTGGCCTGGGTTTCTCGCGTCGCCGCAAGCCGAGCGAGTTCCACCGCGGCTGAACACCGAAACGCTAGCCAACCGGTCGCTGGCGGTTTTGGCCCGCGCGGACACTTTATTTCAGCCCCAAAACGGTGGCTGTGACCTCGAACTTCGCTCGCAAGATCTTCACGCGAGCGTCGGCGGGTAAATCTTCCGCGAACTTCTAATTTCCCGCGCTAGCTAGTATCGTGTGTCGCAAGTTCGTTGCATGAATGGCGGTCATTCCGGCCAAGCCCGCGGAGCCGGGCGCGAGCCGGAATCCATTTACTTTCAAAGTCAATGGATTCCCGCTGGAGCCTGCCCCCGAATGCTTGAATCGGGGGCGGGAATGACAGCAAGAAATAGGTCGCGAATTTCTGATTCGCGATACTAGCTTGGGTTACCCGGAGACGTCGTGATGACCGCGAAGGTGGCCGTGATGACCGATTTCCGCGATGGTCCTCATCAATTGCTTCCAGCCGCTCTCATAGCGACCCCGGAACTGACTAAGCATCCTCGATACCGCGTTTCTTGGTCGGCTGACCATCTCTCTTTGTCGTACGTGCTCTTTCGCCTGGTACAGCGAATAGTACGGATGGCTCAAGAGGGTTTTAATCTCTTCCTGAGATGCGCCGACGCTCTCAAGCCAGTCGAGAAATTCGGAATCGTCATGCGAATCGGTTTGGGTATGGTTCGACATTGCGGGCTTCACTGATCCACCTTCCTTCACCTCTCTTGGTCCCTGGTAGCGGCATTCTTCGGGAGAGGCGCTGCTTCGTAAATCAGCAAAGGGCTGTTTCTTTCGTAAGCAAAATGTACTATGGTTGCCAGATAAGGACTGACAGCGCCTGGATTCTCACAGTCGATGTAGAGGCCGGCGTCAAGCAGGTAAGTTGACTAGTGACCGGCTCGTTGTGCAGAATTCGGGCACTCGCCGCCTCGGAGTCGTTTCGAGCATGCTTTCATTTCGATCTGTGACTTGGAAGGTCGGCTAGAGGTGCTATATGGCGCGGGAATGACCGTCCCGTACGCGCGCAATGAACGCAAACAAGTGCTTGAATATTAGCCACGGCGAAGGCGGATTCAATAACTAAAGGGAGGGTCGAGGTTTGATGCGGGGACTGGAGACCAGGCGCGGCGATACCATTGCCGCGGTTCCTCAGCGGTATCCCTTGAAATCGCTGTCGGTCGAGGAAGGCGACAACGATTTAGTATCCGAAGCGGCCCGCAAGCTGTTCAAGATACGCTACGCCGGCACCGACGGTCATCTGCGTTCGGCAAGTTTCCTTGTTCAGCGGCGCTATTCCTGGCGCGGCTACAACATTTCCT
>VBCZ01000265.1:11730-13866 GCA_005889025.1 Betaproteobacteria bacterium | reverse complement strand
AGTTCCAGCCCTCCGCCCATACAGATGCCGCCGATGGCGGCGATGACCGGTTTGGCGCTGGTGTCGACGATGCGAATCAAACTGCGCAAGGTCGGTTCCGCGGTTGTCTTGGGCGTGTTGAATTCGCGGATGTCGGCGCCGCTCGAGAACGCTTTGCCCGCACCGATGAGGATGACGGCCTCGACGCGGGCATCGGCGCCCGCCTGGTCGATCCCTGCGGCCAACCCGGCGCGCAGCTCGTGATTGAGCTCGTTCAGCGGCGCGTTGTCGAGCGTGATCACCGCGATGGCGTCATGCAATTGATAATGAGTGCTTATGGCTGTTGCTCCTCATGGAACGCATGCGAAAAGGATGAAGCCGTCATTCTTGAAATTGGCGTTCATAGCATCGCGAGGTGTTGTCCCGGCGCTATGCTCGCAAACGGCGGATTACCGCTCGCCTAAATACCGCGTTTGAGCGCAGTCGAAGGGCCGGAATGACGACAGAGAATATTCCGCCAACTTCTGATCTTCAACCTACACCTCGAGCCATTCCTTGCGCACCGTATGGTTGGCGCGCAGGTCTTGCGGCGTACCCTCGAACACGATATGCCCGCGGCCCATAACATAGAGCCGCCGTGAGATGGCTAGAGCGATGGTCAGCTTCTGCTCGATGAGCAGGATTGCGATCCCGCGCTCGGCTATCTTCTCCAACAGCCCGCGTACCAACTCCACCAGCTTCGGCGCCAATCCTTCCGTCGGCTCGTCGATCATGATCAAGTCCGGGTCGCCCATCAGCGTGCGGCAGATGGTCAGCATCTGCTGCTCGCCGCCGGAAAGCACACCGCCGGGTGTATCGGCGCGCTCGCGCAGCAGCGGAAAGAGCTCGAACGCATCTTCGAACGACCAGCGCCCCCTCTGTCCGCTGGACTTCTTCCCGAGCAGAAGATTCTCGCGCACCGTCAGGCCTGGAAATATCTCCCTGTCTTCGGGCACGTACCCCAGCCCACGTCGCGCAATCTGGTGCGGCTGCATTCCGTCGATGCGCGCGCCCTTGAAGCGGATGCTGCCAACGGGCGCCACCTCACCCATGATCGTCTTGACGGTTGTCGAGCGGCCGGCACCGTTCCTACCGAGCAGGCTGACGATCTCGCCCTCGCCGACGCGAAAGGAGATCCCCTGCAAGATGTGACTCTTGCCGTAGTAGGCGTGAAGGTCGTGCACGTCAAGCATGAGCGGCAGCACCCAGATAAGCGGTTTGCACGGCCGGGTTCGCGCGGATCCTTTCGGGGATGTCCGTCGCAATGATTTCCCCGTAGACGAGCACGGATATGCGGTCGGCGAGATCGAATACGACACCCATGTCGTGCTCGACCATGACCAGCGTTCGTCCGTGCGACACCGCGCGGATCAACGCGACAGCATGATCGGTTTCACTGCGGCTCATGCCCGCGGTGGGCTCGTCGAGCAGGATAACCCCCGGATCGCACGCGATCGTGATGCCGATCTCGAGCGCCCGCTGTTCCGCGTAGGTAAGAACGCCAGCCAGCGTATGCCGCCGCGCTGTCATCCGGATCTGCTCGAGCGTCTGCTCGGTCTGCTCATTCGCGTCGCGCAACTTCTGCACGCTGCGCCAGAAGTTGTACCGGTATCCGAGCGACCACAGGACACCGCAGCGAATGTTCTCGTAGACCGACATCCGCGGAAAGATGTTCGTCACCTGGAAGCTCCGCGCCAATCCACGCCGATTGATCTGATGCGGCGCGCGCCCCGCGATTTCCTCGCCGTTCAGTCGAATCGAGCCTTCCGTCGGGGAAAAGCGCCCGCTGATGAGATTAAAAAGCGTCGACTTGCCGGCGCCATTCGGACCGATGATCGCATGACGCTCGCCTTTGCGAATATCGAGTGTGACGCCCCGAACGATCGGCGTCGCGCCGAAACTCTTCCGGATGTCCCGCAATTGCAGCGCGGACGAGGCGTCTTGGTCGGAGCTGCGGACCGCGGGAACCGCTGTCATGGCGCACCCGCCGCGGACGTGCGCATCCCGGCCTCGTCACCGGCGTGAGCCCACGCCCTGGCCACGTAGTGCCACGTCCGGCGAAAAATCTGCAAGCCGACGACGAGCAGAAGCACCGCCGCGATCCACGGCCAGAGCGTC
>VBCZ01000265.1:10540-11611 GCA_005889025.1 Betaproteobacteria bacterium | reverse complement strand
GCATCATGATCAAGCCGGTCAACCCATTTGGCGCGAAGAGGATGGTCACGATGAAAAACAATCCGAGATACAACAGCCACGCCGACGTATAGCCGCTCAGGCTGACCTGCAGCCACGTGAGGGTTGCGGCCCCAATGACCGGCCCCGCAAAATGTCTGGCGCCGCCGATATACACCATTAACAGAACCGTGCCCGAGCGCACCGCGCTCACGGAATCCGCAGCGACGATCTCGTAGTTGATCGCGTGGAGGCCGCCCGCCAACCCGGCGAACAGACCCGCGACGGCAAAGGCGAAAAACCGCACGTGCTGCGTGTTGTAGCCGATGAACGCGGCACGCTCCGAATTGTCCCGCACGGCGTTGCACATGCGGCCCAGGGGGGTGCGCATGAAGGCATGCATCAGGAGCGCCGCAACCAACGCCCAGAACGCGATCACGTAATAAACCTCGAGCTGCGATCCAAAATTCAGTCCGAGCAGACGAGGAGCGCGCGTCCGGCTGGCGGTGATGCCCTCTTCGCCGCCGAAATAGCCAGGCAGCATGAACGTGGCCGCGTAGACCAGCTCGCCGACCGCCAATGAGATCAACGCGAAGATCGTGCCGGCCCTGCGGGTCGTCACCGATCCGAACAGAATGCCGAACAGCAGCCCCCCCACCGCACCAGCAAGCGGAACCAACGGAACGGGAATCGGCAGGCCTTGGTTGATGTCGCGGAGCAAATGGATCGCGGCATAGCCGCCCAGGCCGAAATACACAGCGTGCCCGAAGGAAAGAAGCCCCGTCTGGCCGAACAAGACATTGAACGACAGCGCAAACACCGCGGCGATGCCCATCTGGCTCAAAAGTGAGCGTCCGAAGTCGGTGTTCATGCCGGGGACGTGCGGAACAACCAGCAACAGGATCGCGACCAACAGCCAAGCCATATACTTGCGGGCCCAACGGCTCGCTCTCCCCGTCGACGTGTCCGAAGGCGTGGTGACGATGCCGCCGTTACTCACGGGGTCCTCTTACGCGCGCGGCTGCCGCCGCTAGGCTGCCCTTGAAGGAAGCGCGATTCGGCATTGCAGGCCGC
>VBCZ01000265.1:0-10372 GCA_005889025.1 Betaproteobacteria bacterium | reverse complement strand
ATCCAGCATCGAATAGTCGACGGCGACCGCGAACGTCTGCAGGATTCCGATCAGCATCGATGCGGTCAACGCGCCGGCCAGCGAGCCCAATCCACCGACGACGACGACGACGAAGACGATAGGACCGACGGCATGCGCCAGCGTCGGTTGCGTCAGCAGCATGAATCCGCCGATCACGCCGGCCAAACCCGCCAGCGCGCTGCCGACAGCGAAGACCAGCACGAACACGCCCGGCACATCGTGTCCGAGCGCGCCGACCATTTGCGGGTGCGTCAGCGCGGCCTGGATGATGAGGCCGATGCGAGTCCGCTTGAGGGCCAGGTAAAGGAAGACGAACATCGCGACGGAGATCGTCATCATCAGACCTTTGTAAGCCGGAAAGCTGCTGCCGAACAACTCGAACAGCGGAAAATCGATTACCTGCGGTACGCTGTTCGCGACCACGTTGCGGCCCCAGATCATCGTCACCAGCTCTTCGATCAGATATGCGAGGCCGAACGTGAACAGAATCTCCGCGACGTGCCCGCTCTTGTGCACGTGGCGCAAGCCGTAGCGCTCGATGCCGGCGCCGACCAGGCCGCACAGCAGCGGCGCGATCACGAGCGCTGGCCAGAACCCGATCCAGCGCCCCAGCTGGTAGGAAAAATACGCGCCGAGCATGAACACGCTTGCATGCGCAAAGTTGAGCACGCCCATCATGCTGAAGATCAGCGTCAGGCCGCTCGTCAGCATGAACAGCAGCAGGCCGTACACCACGCCGTTCAAGAGCGATACCGTCGTGAGCTCGAGCATGCGCTAGTGTTGCGAGTCAGAAATCCGCGTGATGTTCCAGAATTCGAGGAATGTGCCGCGAATTCTTGATTCACTACACTGATTCGGAAGTGTGTCGTCCAGGATAGGCGGCGGGGCGAGAAACGCAGCCGCCCTACTTCGGGCGCTCCATCTTGCAGGTCGTCGGCAAGGAAGTTGCCTTGCCTTCCACCTTGGCATCGGTCTTCCACCCCAGCCCCGAGTCCTCGACGTCGTACTTGGTGTTCTTCGACAGCGTCGACACGTACAACGGCTGCAGTAGCTGGTGATTGTCCGCGCGCATCTCGACTTCGCCGAGCGAGGTCGACATCTTCATTCCCTCGAGCGCCTTCGCGATCTTGACCGGATCGTTCGATTGCGCCTTTTTCGCGGCGGCGGCGAACATTTCCCACATGGTCTTGGCACGCCAGTACGCGTACTCGTTTTCCTTGCCGGGGTAGCGCTTGCCGAAGGCCGCCACGGTCGCATCGAGCTCCGGCGTCGCGTTCTTGTGCCATTCGGTCACCTGCTTCAACGTGTCCACGCCGGCTTCGCCGATAGCGGTCACGGTGCCGGGGCTGCCGCCGTAGAACGTGTCCCAGCCGACCTTGAGGCCCGCGTCCTTGCCGGCCTTGACCAGCAGCACCATGTCGTTGCTCCAGTTGCCGGTGATGACGGCATCCGCGCCGGAAGCCTTGATCTTGGCGACGTAGGGCGAGAAGTCCTGGACCTTCTGCAGCGGATGGAACTCGTCGCCGACGATCTTGATCTCGGGCCGCTTCTCCGCCAACATCCGGTTGGCCGCCGCTGCCACGGCTTTGCCGAACGAATAGTCCTGGTTGATCAGGTAGACCTTCTTGATCCTGCTGTCCTTGGCGATGACGTCGGTCATCGCTGCCATCTTCATATCCGCATCCGCGTCGAAGCGGAAATGCCAGAAATTGCACTTCTCGTTGGTAAGCGCGGGATCCACGGCGGCATAATTGAGAAACAAGACTTCCTTTCCGGGATTTCGCTCGTTGTGCTTGAGTACCGCTTCGGTGATCGCGTGCGCGATGGAGCTGCCGTTACCCTGGACGACGTAGCGTGCGCCATCGTCGAGCGCCTTTTTCAACTGGATCAGCGATTCCTGCGGGTTGACCTTGTTGTCGAATGACATGAGCTCGATCTTTTCGCCGTTGATCCCGCCCGCGGCATTGATCGCGTCGATGTAGAACTGGTGCGTCTTCTGCGCCAGAATGCCGGTGTTTGCGGCGCCGCCGGAGAGCGGATCGATAAAGGCGATCTTGACCTCGGCGGCTGCCGGCGTGGTGACAAGCAGTCCGGCGAGCGCCCATGCCACGTGGCGATGCGAGCATTCGCGCATATCTCCTCCTAGATCCGTTGGTTCGCATCCTGCGAACCATGGTGGATGTCGTGGCCGGGAGAAGACATCGACGCGAAAAAGCTCTGCGGCCGCAAAGCGCGCCTCGGCTTCTGACAGACACGCGTTTAGACTTCCTTGGCGGCGCCAGCCGCGGCGGTACCGGCGCGGTGGCTCGCCCGTGGGCCGAAAGGAGGAGTCGTGCTCAGCCTGATGATGAATCAACCGCTGATGATCTCGTCGCTGATCCGTCACGCGGATCGCAACCACGGCGACACCGAGATCGTGTCGCGCACCGTCGAAGGCCCGATCCACCGTTACACGTATCGCGCCGCCCACGTCCGTGCACGCCGCCTGGCCCGCGCCCTGGCGCGTCTAGGAGTGCAAGCGGGCGATCGCGTCGGCACGCTCGCGTGGAACGGCTATCGCCACTTCGAGCTCTACTACGCGGTCTCGGGCATGGGCGCGGTGATCCACACCATCAATCCACGCCTGTTTCCCGATCAGATCAGGTTCATAGTCAATCATGCAGAGGATTGCTACTGCTTTTTCGACCTGACGTTCGCGCCGCTCGTCGAACGGCTCGCTCCCACATGCAAGAGCGTGAAGGGCTGGATCGCGATGACCGATCGCGCCCACATGCCGACCATTGCGATCCCCAACCTCCTCTGCTACGAAGAATTGCTCGCCGCCGAGGACGATGATTTCGACTGGCCCGAGTTCGATGAGAACAGCGCGGCCGCTCTGTGCTACACGTCCGGCACGACAGGCAACCCCAAGGGCGTGCTGTACAGCCATCGCTCGACGCTGCTGCACGCCTATGCGACTTCGCTGCCCGACGTCAAAAATCTCTCTGCATGCAGCGTGGTGTTGCCGATCGTGCCGATGTTTCACGTCAACGCATGGGGCATCCCATACGCCGCGCCGCTCGTCGGCGCGAAGCTCGTTCTTCCGGGACCCGGTCTCGATGGCGCGAGCCTTTACAAGCTGTTCGAGACGGAACGCGTCGATTCGTCGTCGGGCGTGCCGACGGTGTGGCTCAACCTCATCAATTACATGAAGCAGAACAACCTCAAGCTGTCGACCTTGAAAGTAACGACCATCGGCGGCGCCGCGTGCCCCGCGGCGATCGTCAACACGCTGCAGGAAGACTTCGGCGTGCAAGTCAGGCACGGGTGGGGCATGACCGAGATGAGCCCCGTCGGCACGCTGAACTGCCCGAAGTCCAAGCACGCAGGGCTGCCCGCCGATGAAGCGTTCCGGCTTTCGCTCAAGCAAGGCCGCCCTCTTTTCGGCGTCGAAATGAAGATCGTCGACGGCGACGGCAACGAGCTGCCGCGCGACGGCAAAGCGTTCGGCAACTTGCTGGTCAAGGGGCCATGGGTCGTTCGCGAGTACTACAAGGGCGAAGGCGGCAATCCGCTCACGGCGGACGGCTGGTTTCCTACCGGAGACGTCGGGACGATCGATGCGGACGGCTATCTGCAGATCACCGACCGCTCCAAGGATGTGATCAAATCCGGAGGCGAGTGGATCAGCTCGATCGATCTGGAGAATATCGCGGTCGGGCATCCCGAGGTGATGGAAGCCGCTGTCATCGGTGTGCGGCATCCGAAATGGGATGAGCGGCCGCTGCTGATCGTGGTGAAGAAATCGGGCACCGACGTCAGCAGGGATTCGATGCTCAAGTTCTATGAAGGCAAAGTCGCGCGCTGGTGCGTGCCCGACGATGTAGTATTCGTCGAGCAGCTACCGCATACCGCGACCGGCAAGCTGTCCAAGATGACGTTGCGCGAGCAGTTCAAGGACTATCGGCTGCCGACGGCGTGACTCTGTCCCAGGCGAGTTCGTTCCTCGCACCGATTTCTCCGAGTGGCCGAGGTGCGGTTCTAGTGTTCAGTGTGAGTGCCGGGGTCGGGAGACTGCAGACTGTCGGAGTTGCTTACATGAAGCTCGCCGCGGATAGCGTTGGCGGGCGCCAAATCAATTGGTTGCTATTGTGGCCTACATTTTGCTTGCCGATGTTCCCGGGAGGGGTCTCTCGGCACCCGAAGACTACTATAAGCGTGCCGGGAACCCGGCAGTGCCGAAGATCATCGCAGGTCTGATTGCCTTACTTGTTCTGCTAATCGATCGAGCGCGCGATCAGCGTGACCTCGACATGAAATGTTCAAACTAGGGGGATGTTTTTGCCATGAGCCGATTCGAAGATACGAGCATCATGCGTATGCGCATGGAAGCCACGCCGATCGAGCTGCGCAAGCCGGAGATCGGCCCGCAGTCAAAGGCGCGCGGGATTTATATCGGCGCATTGCTCGGAATCGGCGCGTGGGCGGCGATAATCGCGCTTTGCGTCGAGGTCTGGCGATTGCTCAGGTAATTAGGGGACAGACCACGGTTTTCACAGGCTTGCGTGGTCGGCCGCGCGACAAAGCGAGGCGAGCGTCGCACTAGCGTAGTGCGGGCTGCTTCGGATCGGTCGCAGGCGCCGACGGGCGCCCGGGCTTGCCACGGCGCGCACGCCGGCCAAGCGCCGTTTCAACTTCCACCTGAAAGCGGTGGCTACCCAATGCGATGTTGCCATTGGTTGCCTCGCGAATAGCCACGACCACGTAAGGATCGAGCCCCGCGCGCAACAACTGGCGATACGCCGCGTGCCGCTCGTCGGCGCTTCGTCCGAGCGAAAGGTATTGCTCGTGTGGGGTGATCAAGTTGGACTGATCGCCTTGCACGTTGACCGCGAAGCTCGACCAACGGTAGGCAGATGGATGCCCAATCATGCCGGCGCGCACCGGATTGAGCTCGATATAGCGATAGCAGGCGAGCACATACGCCTCGCTCTGCGTCAGGCACGAACGAAACCGACCTTCCCAGAGCGTGCCGCTCCGCCGATACATCCGGTTCACATACTGCACGTAGCGCTGACCCAAATGCTTCATCAATCGCGACGCACCATCCGCCCGCTGCGGCGTCAGCAACAGGTGGACGTGATTGGTCATCAGTACGTAGGCGTGCACCACGCAACCGAACTTCGACGCCAACTCCGCCAAGTGGCGCAGGTAGAGCGCGTAGTCGTTCTCGGTGAAGAAGCAGGCACCGCGATTGTTCCCGCGCTGGAGACTTCATCGAAGTCTTCTACAATCGGCAGCGGTTGCATCAGACGCTCGGCGATCGCACACCGCTTGCGGTCGAAGCGTCGTACCTTAATTAACCTGTCCACGAAATCCGGGACGCCTCAGTCTGTCCCCTATTACTATTACGAGCAAGGGCCCGCAATGCGGGCCCTTGTGGTTTATGCGGCTGCGCGCAGCCGATGATTCGCTTTCAGTCGTTATCGTCGTCGCTATCGTCTTCGTCGTTGTCCTCGTGACCTTTGGGTGGGGTCGCAAGGACAAGCGATCCGAACAAGCCGTGTGCTTCGTCGGAAGGTCCTGCGGTGAAGAAAAGCGTGGTCATCGGCCCGGCGGCCGCACCGTTACCGAAGCTTATTGACCACAGCCCGTCGATCGTGAGCGGTGGGCCGTCCGCACTGTGGAGCACGCCGCGGTGCTTGAACTTTTGGTCGTCGTGCTTCCTGGGCTCGTACGCGTGAATGCGGCCGTCCCCAAAGTTGCCGACGAGCAAGTCGTTGCTGAACTTGCCAAACTCAGCCGGCGCGAGTGCCAGGCCCCAGGGCGAATCGAGCGCCCCCTTCGATGCGACGCGCTGGATCAGGGCCCCTGCGGTCGTAAATGCGTTCACGAATCCATGACCCTTGCCTGCGACATCGTCGCGCTTGTCCGCGTCTTGCAGCGCGTACGTGACGTAGATGATGTTATCCAGGTTCCGGATGCCGAACGGGGCGTAGCCTTTGGGAATTTTGGGATCGGTGAACGCCCCCGGATTGTGGACGGGCTTGAAGTCTTTATCGAAAACGTCCACGGTTCCAGCATGAAAGTTGGTGGCATAAAGGAAGTCGCCATTGACCGTGCTGGCAATCGCGAGCCCCTTGTAGACGGCGTCGGGAGTTGTCACTGCCAAGGTCGCTTGGGACGATATCGGGGGCGGCGGTACATTCCTATTCCAGCCCAGGATCGTTCCGTCTTCAGTCGCGAAAATGAACGCCGCCGGGCCGCTCGCGCCGCCACTGGTGACAACAAACCCGGTTCCGCCGTTGAAGACAACCCCGGTCGGCGCGCCAGGCACATTGACGCAGTGACACGGGATGGTCGTCAGCTGAACCTTGGCTCCCGCGCCGGTATAGAGGGTCGACGTATCGGTGCCGTTATTGGCTACCCACCATGGCGACGTAGCGCTCGAGACCAATCCCCAGGCATTGACCAGCGAGGGATCCATCAGGTCGGCAGCGCCCGCCTGATCGGATACCAGATTGTGCTGAGTGTAGAACTGGGCGATGGCAGGATTTGCCGCGCCGAGCATAAGAGCTATCCATAGCGATGCGATGGGAAAAAGAATCTTTCGCATGATTTTCTCCTCGTTTGCCCGATGCATTCTGGAGCCGTGATCTCCGCCAAGTCGCAGCAGGCGTCGTACTTTCGAAAAATGGCTCGGCGGCAACGGACATGGAGCGACTCAGGAAAAGATGAGCCGCGAGTCGAGCCACTTTGCCGACTGAGATCGTGTCGCGGGCTTGGCCGAAGCTATGGGCCGCCGCATAAGGCGGTCCGTCAAGCGAACATGAAAAGGAGCGGGCGCCTAGAACACCGGCCACGGGCAATGACGTCTCTCGCCCGTCCGCCCACTATCGAATCACTCGCAACTTCAGCCAGAAAACCGTCACCGACACGCGGTAAACAGCAAGTAGCGAACGGCTATTCCGTGACTCAATCCGCCATTTAGCGCAGGCTCGCGGCGGCATTAAGGAAGCGCGCGAACGATGTCGAGATCCGAGTTGGCAAAATTTACAAAGAAAGACTTATTGTGCTGCACCCAAAGCTTTGAGTTAGTACTCTTGACTCTCATCGCAGCAATGAAGATCAACGAAAGGATACTGCCGTGAAGACCGGCAAGAACTCTGCGCTGATCGATCCGATCGCGCGCACGGTCGAGGCGTGCCGCCGGTGACCCGCGCTAATCCCGTTTAGGTGCAGCGTCGCGCAATTCGTCGATCAGAACGCGGGTGTTCTCGCTGTAGTCGATCGGCGCCACAACCAGCTGCACGCCGCTCTCACGAAAGGCTGTTTCCAGGGCGGGCGCCAACCCTTCGGCAGTGGCCACGCGGCTGCCCTTCGCACCGAACGCCGCCGCGTATGCGGGAAAGTCCGGGTTCTCGAAAGTCATCCCGAAATCGGCGAATCCATCGGTCGCCTGTTTCCAGCGAATCATCCCGTAGGCCTTGTCCTCGAGAACCAGCACCACGAGATCGAGCCGGAGCCGCACCGCCGTCTCCATCTCCTGCGCATTCATCAGGAAGCCTCCGTCGCCGCACACGGCGAGCACGCGCCGCTTCGGGTAGAGCATTGCCGCCATGAGGGCGGCCGGCAAGCCGGCACCCATCGTCGCGAGCGCATTGTCGAGCAGCAGCGTATTCGCAACATGCGTCCGGTAGTTGCGTGCGAACCAGATCTTGTACATGCCGTTGTCGAGGCAGACGATGCCTTCCTCCGGCATGACCTGCCGCACGTCGTGGACGATGCGCTGCGGCGTCAAGGGAAAGCGGCTCTCCTCCGCCCGGTCGGCGATCTTCGCAAGAATCCCGCTGCGCAACGGCAAGAGCGCGCCGGCATTAGGTACCCTCCCCTCGAGCCTGTCGGCCAGCAGCTTGAGGCTCGGGCCGACATCGCCGATAAGCTCCGCGTGCGGGAAGAACACTTCCTCCACGGTCGCCGGCAGATATCCCACATGGAGCACGGTCGGTCCCTTCGGGCCCATGATGAAAGGGGGCTTCTCCACCGTGTCGTGACCGATGGCGATGATGAGATCGGCGCGGTCGATCGCTTGATGGACGTAATCGCGCTCCGAGAGCGCGGCCGTGCCCATATAAAGATTCGACCCACCGGCGACCGACCCCTTGCCCATCTGCGTGTTGACATACGGAATCCGCATGCGGCGCACGAAATCCGACAGGGCGTCGGCGAGAAACGGCCGACTCGCCACTGCGCCCAGCATCACGAGCGGCCGCTCGGCTTTCAGGATCAGATTGGCGGCGCGCTCCAGTGCAGCGGGGCCGGCGACCGGGATGTCGATCGGGTGCGGCTTGATGAGCGGAACGTGTGGCACTTTTTCGGCGGCAACGTCTTCGGGCAGTTCCAGATGAACTGGCCCTGGCCGTTCCTGCTGCGCCAAGCGAAAGGCGTCGCGCACGATCGAGGGAATGGTCGCCGCACTGACGATCTGGCGCGCCATCTTGGTTAGGGGTGTCATCGTCGCGACGATGTCCACGACCTGAAACCTTCCATGCTTGTGGTTCATGATGCCCTTCTGCCCGGTGATCATGACCATCGGCATTGCGCCCAGGAGCGCATAAGCGGCGCCGGTGGTCAGATTGAGCGCCCCTGGACCGAGGGTCGCGAGGCAGACGCCCGGCCGGCCGGTCAGCCGCCCGTGGGTGGCCGCCATGAAGGCGGCCGGCTGTTCGTGCCGGGTCAGGATGAGCTTGATGCGAGAGCCGCGCAGCGATTCGACGATGTCGAGGGTCTCTTCGCCGGGCACGCCGAAGATTCGATCGACGCCCTCGTTCTCCAGTGCGGAGACGAGCAGGTCGGAGCCTTTCATGGGTTGCCCCCTCGAAGCTGATCCGGCACCATCGGTTTGCGCCGAGGCGAATCTGCAGCGCATGATCGCCCATCTATCAGGCTACATAAACGCTCTTGATGTTCACGAACTCCTTGATCCCGTAGTTCGAGAGTTCGCGCCCGTAACCGCTCTGCTTTACGCCGCCGAACGGCAACCGAGCATCGGACCGCACGACTTCATTGACAAAGACGGAACCGCTCTCGATGCGTTCACGGGCAATGCGGTCACCGCGTTCGAGATCGCCGGTGAGGACAGCGCCGCCGAGTCCGAAAACGGAATCGTTGGCAACCGCAATGGCCGCCTCTTCGTCCTTCACGGGGATCACCGCTGCGACCGGCCCGAAAAGCTCCTCCTCATAGGCGGCCATGCCCTTCTCGACATCGGTCAGCACGGTCGGCGGATAATACGCACCGCGACCGTCGGGTATCTTGCCGCCCAGCAGACAGCGTGCGCCCATCGCGACGCTTCTTTGGACCTGGTCATGCAGCGCATCGCGTAAATCGTGCCGGGCAAGCGGTCCGAGTTCCGTTTGCTCGCTCAGCGGGTCGCCGAATTTCGCCGCGCTCATGCGCTCGACGAACAGCTCCTCGAACCGAGACCGCACCTTTTCCACGACGATGAATCGCTTGGCCGCGATGCAGCTTTGGCCCATGTTGATGAGTCGTCCTTTTGTGCATAGGATGGCCGCCTGTTCGAGATCGGCGTCCTCGAGCACGAGGTAAGGATCGCTGCCGCCAAGCTCGAGGACCGTCTTCTTCAGCATCGCACCCGCCTTGCTCGCCACCGCGCGGCCGGCCGGACCGCTCCCGGTAAGTGTCACCGCTCGCACCAGCGGATGCTCGATCACCGCGGCGACCTCCTTGCTGCCAATCAAAAGCGTTCGGAACAGCTGCTCGGGGAAGCCTGCCTTGCGGAAGACCTGTTCGATTGCAAGGGCGCACCCGGGCACATTGGATGCGTGTTTCAGCACTGCCGCATTGCCGGCCATGAGGCCTGGAGCGGCGAAGCGGAACACCTGCCAGAACGGGAAATTCCATGGCATGACGGCCAGTACCACGCCGAGCGGATTGAAAGAGATATAACTCTTGCGAGCGTCCGCGACGACAGGCTCAGGCGCCAGAAACCGCTCGGCGTTCTCCGCGTAATAGTCGCACCCGACCGCGCATTTCTGAATTTCGGCGGTCCCGTCGCGGATGGGCTTACCCATCTCCTCGGCCATGAGCCGGGCATATTCCCGAGCATTCTTGCGAAGCACCTCGGCAGCGCGGCGCATGAGAGCGGATCGCTCCCTAAAGCTTGTACTCCGCCATGCGAGATAAGCCTGATGGGCGCCGGCGATGATCGCCTGCACAGCTTCGGGCGAGGACTCCTCGTAGCTCGCGACGACCGAGCCGCTCGCGGGGTTGATCGTTTGCCATGTCATGCTATTGCTCCTCTCACGTGGCCGCACGAAGACGACGCATGAAATTCCATCTACTTCGATTG
>VBCZ01000264.1 GCA_005889025.1 Betaproteobacteria bacterium | reverse complement strand
ACGGGTTACGGTTGCATCGCCTGAGCCAGCTGATGCCTGTATAGCTAATCGGCGAGCGTGATCCACACCGGCGCATGATCGCTCGCCTTGCGGCGAGCGCGGACGTCGCGATCGACCTCGGCGCCGATCAGGCGCGTTCCCAGCGACGGGCTCAGAAGAAAATGATCGATGCGAAGGCCCGCGTCGCGCTCGAAGGCGTTGCGCAGGTACTTCCAGAACGTGTAGACGCGTCTCCCCGGATGCACCGTGCGGACGGCATCCACCCAGCCCTGCGCGACCAGCCGGCGATAAGCCTCGCGGACCTCAGG
>VBCZ01000266.1:616-6096 GCA_005889025.1 Betaproteobacteria bacterium | reverse complement strand
CAAGACCTACCAGGCGTTCCTCGCCGCGATCAAAGAGGCCATCGCCATCATCAATCGCGACAAGATCAGTGTCGCCAGGACGTACATCGAGATGACAAACAGCAAGGAACCGGTCACCGACATTGTGGCCATTCTGGATGATCCCTTAGTGCAATTCACCCTGACGCCTGCCGGGACGATGAAATTCGCGGATTTCATGTATCGGATCGGAGCGCTCAAAAACAAGCCGAACTCATGGCAAGACTATTTCTTCGAAGAGATTCACAACCTGCCCGGCAGTTGAGGAGATGGCGAGCGTACAGTTGCCGACGCTGCCCGGGTGGTCGCGCCGATGTTGCCGCATGATCGAGGGTGACCTTTCAACTATCGTCCGGCAAGGGGTGCGAGGCCGGTCTTCGAGATCGCCGACGCGGCCTCGGGCGATGCCAGGAAGCGAATCAGCGCTCCGGCTGCCTGCGGCTCTTTGACTGATCAGTTCGCTGACCTGCTGGAAGCCGATCTCGGCCTCGCCGCGCGCGACGACCGCGGCCACCGGCTCGCCGGAAGGCGGTCCCCTGATCTTGCGACTCTTGCCCGCCACCTGGTCCGCGACGCCGAGCTTCGCAAAAAGAAAAGTCGACAGGTAAATGCCGCTGCCGCTGTCGGAGTAAGCGATCGACTTGGCTTCAAGGATCGCGCGCCGAAACGCCTCGACGCTTCCGATGTCCGGCTTCGCGGCCCCGGCGCGCACGACCATGCCTATCTCCGAACGCGCCAGGTTGACCTTGCTGCTCGCGCTCACCAGTCCCTGACGACCGAGCTCATCGATCGATACACCGACCATGATCACGACATCGACCGGCTCGCCCCGCTTGATGCGGGTGGGAATGGCTTCGGGAGAGTCGCCGAACGAGGGGCCGCGCGTGGCGACCAGCCGGTGGCCGCTGGCTTGCTCGAAAGCCGGAGCCAGCGCCGAATAGGCGTGGAAAAAGCCGGCCGATATCATTACATTGACGTCGGCAGCGAGCGCGGCGCCGGTGATCAGCAGGACCGCGGCGGTCGCCGTCAGCGCGGCGAGCCAGCGGCCGATCAGTCTCGGTTTCATCTGCTCCTCTCATTGGATTATTGGTGCGCGAACATCCAACGACCTGCGCATCGCACTCATACGGTACTCCACCTAATAGGTCGATGCATCTCTTGCGAGCGTTCGACCTTATGTTGCAACATTCTGAACCAGCGCACGCGGTTTCGACGATCCGCTTCCGGGCCAAAATCGGTCGCCGTATTGCTGCGCGCGCATGGGGTGATTCATTGATGGATCGTTCCGGATGGTTTGCAGCTTGGCGCGGGCGCCGCCGAACGACGCCGAATGACTGCAGTCCAACCCGGCGCCCGCATATTAGGCTGGCAGCGGCAACATTTGTTTGCCATTCTTATCGCAACAGGAGAAATGCCTTGCAGAAGATCACACCTTTCCTTTGGTATTCCAAGGAGGCCGAGGAGGCTGCCGCGTTCTACGCATCTGTCTTTCCCGACTCGCGCGTTACCCGAGTCACGTCACTGGCGAGCGAGTCGCCGAGCGGCCCGCCTGGTTCGGTGAAAATCGTTGAGTTCGTTCTTTTTGGACAGCCCTTTATTGCCATGAGCGCGGGCCCGCTCGATCCGTTCAACCATGCGGTGTCATTCGTGGTGAACTGCGAGAATCAGGCCGAGATCGACCGCTACTGGAATGCACTTCTCGCTGGCGGCTCGGCGGAACAGTGCGGATGGTTGAAGGATCGCTTCGGCCTTTCGTGGCAGATCGTACCAACCGTTCTCGGCAAGATGATGGCCGACCCCGATCGCGCCAAGGCCAAGCGAGCCTCGGACGCCATGATGAAAATGGTCAAGCTCGACATCGCCGCGCTGCAAGCGGCTTATGCAGGAACGTCGGGTTGAACGTGCGGGTTGTATAGGGCGCGATGCCCGCTTAGTTCGATCTCTGCCGGTCGGAAACGGCAACAAGGCGACCGGTGTCACTCGGCCGCCATGCTAAGCTCCGTTCAGGTAGGCGCGCCGATAAATCTATACCCGCACCGAAGCAAGCGGCCGGCCTTGGCGGTCGCTCGTCATCGTCTCTTCGCCGAGCAGCCGACGCGAACGATAATGCGCGCGATAACTGGCGCGACCGGCATGAGGGCAGGGATGGACGAGGTTCCGCACAGCGCCGTCCAGGACGCATCTGCAACCGCGGAGGGTGCGTTCGACCATCTGGAAGCGTATATCCCCGGCGACCGCAGACGAGCGCTCGCGTCGGGTCTCCCGATGCCCGACCGTGTTCGCGGTGCTGCGCTGTTCGCGGACATCTCCGGCTTTACCCCGCTGACCGAGGCACTGGCGAAAGAGCTGGGACCGCAGCGCGGCGCCGAGGAACTAACTGCTCACGTCAATCGCGTCTTCCATGCCGTCGTTGACGAGCTCGATCGTTACGGCGGTCACGTCATCTACTTCAGCGGTGACGCGATCACGTGCTGGATCGACGGCGACGACGGCGTACGCGCCACGGCCTGCGGTCTCGCGATGCAGGAGACGATGAATCATCTCCGCGAGGTGATCACACCCGCCGGCTCATGCGTGCGGCTGGCGATGAAGATCGCCGTCGCCGTAGGGTCTGCTCGGCGGTTCGTTGCGGGCGATCCGGACATCCAGCTGGTGGATGTACTGGCGGGCCGATTGATCGATGCACTGGCGGTTGCCGAGCGGCACGCGGCGAAGGGGGAAGTCGTCCTTGAACGATCTGCGCTCGAGTCGGTCGGCGACCGGGTCGAGATTCGCGAGCGCCGGGTGGACGAGGAGAGCGGGCGCTCGTGCGGCGTCGTTGCCCGAATGATCGGATCGGTCCCGGCCCTACCTGCGCCGCTCCTCGCGACCCCCCTTCCGGCGCAGATCGCCAAAGCCTGGCTGCTGCCGGCGGTTTACGAGCGCTTGCGCACTGGGCGCGGGGAATTTCTCGCCGAATTGCGGCCGGCATTCCCGCTATTTCTCCGCTTCGGCGGCTTCGACTACGACGCCGACGAGGATGCGATCGGGAAGCTCGACGTCTTCCTCCGGCAGGTACAGCGGATCGTAGCGTCCTATGGCGGCAATTTGCTTCATCTGACGCTCGGCGACAAGGGAGCGTACCTCTACGCGGTGTTTGGTTCGCCGCTCGCGCACGAAGACGACGCGGCGCGCGCAGCGGCCGCCGCGCTCGAGCTGCGCGATCTCCCATCCATTACAGCAGCGACCGACATCCGGATTGGGATCGCCTATGGCAGGCTGCATAGCGGAACCTACGGTCACGAGCGCCGGCTGGCGTTCACCTGCCTCGGCGACGCGGTCAATCTCGCGGCACGTCTCATGTCGAAGGCGCCCCCGGGGCAGATCTACGTTGCGGAGCCGGTGCGTCGGGCTGCCGGCGACGCCTTCAGCTGGGAGGAGCTCACGCCGACCACGGTGAAGGGTAAGGCCGACCTGGTGTCGGTATTCGCGCTGACCGGCTCGAAACGCTACGCTGCCCGCAGTCAGATTCGCGACGAGCGCGCGATCGTCGGCCGCGCGGCCGAGCTCGACGCCATGGGCGCGCAGCTCGACGAAGCCTTGGACGGCCGAGGGCAGGTGGTCGGCCTGTCGGCCGAGGCGGGTATCGGCAAATCGCGGCTCATTGCGGAGTTTGTCGGGGCTGCGACGCGGCGAGGCGTCCTGGTCGCAACCGGCGAGTGTCAGTCGTACGGCAAGAACACCAGCTATCTTGTCTGGCGTGAGATCTGGTCGACGCTGTTCCGCCTCGACCGCAGCGTACCGGAACAGGAGCAAGTGCGGGCTCTGGAGAACGAGCTGGCGTCCGTCGATCCGGCGCTCATACCACGCGCGCCGCTGCTCGCGGGTCTTCTCGATCTGCCGCTTGTCGACAATGACCTCACGTCTCAGTTCGATGCGAAGCTGCGCAAGACTTCGCTCGAGAGTCTCCTCGCCGAATGCCTTCGTGCGCGAGCAAACGAGGGCCCGCTGGTGCTCGTGCTGGAGGATTGTCACTGGCTCGATCCACTTTCGCGCGATCTCCTCGGGGTGCTTGCCCGGATGCTTCCGGCGCTGCCCGTCTTGATCGTTCTGGCCTACCGTCCAGACGCGGATCCCGATCGCACGCTGGGCATCGAAAGCCTTCCGCATTTTAGGGAGATTGCGCTTGCCGAGCTCGACTATGATCATGCGGCGCTGCTGATCCGGTCGAGGCTCGAGCAACTGCTCGGGGCCGAAACTGACCCGCCGGAAGCTCTTGTCAAACTCGTCACCGCACGTGCCCAAGGAAACCCGTTTTATATCGAAGAGCTACTCAACTTCATCGCTAGCCACGGCGTCGATCTGCGGGACGAGCGCGCATTACAAAGGCTCGATCTTCCCGAAAGCCTGCACAGCCTGATCTTGAGCCGCATCGATAAGCTCGGAGAGGCACCCAGGCAAGTCCTCAAGGTGGCAAGCGTCTTTGGACGCGTCTTCGAGGCACCGATGCTGCCGGGTGCTTACCCGGAGCTTGGAGGAATCGACGCTGTCAAGGAGCACCTCACAGCGCTCGATGCGTTCGACCTCGTCCACATGGATCAGCAGACCGAGCAGACTTACATCTTCAAGCATGTCGTCACACGCGAAGTGACCTACGAGAGCATGCCATTCGCCTTCCGGTCGATGCTCCATGAGCGCGCGGGCGACTTTATCGAGGAGAGCGCGGGTGAAGGAATCGAACGAAATCTCGACCTCCTCGCACACCACTATTGGCACAGCGAGAATCTGGAGAGGAAACGCGAGTACCTCGGTCGCGCCGGCGCTGCCGCACAGGGGTCCTATGCGAACGCGGCCGCGATCGACTACTTCGAACGCCTTGCGCCCCTGCTTTCGAAAGGCAGCCGTCTCGACGTGCTGCTGAAGCTGGGCAAGGTCCTCGAGGTCGTCGGCAATTGGCATCGTGCGGAGCAGGTCGATGGCGAAGCGTTGGCGCTCGCGGAAAGCCTCGATGATGGCCTGCGGCGCGCGTCCTGCCAGGCGGCGCTGGCCGAGGTCGTGCGCAAGCAGGGGCGCTACAACGAGGCGCTCGACCTGCTCAATCGCGCAGCGCGCGGGTTCGCAGCCTTCGGCGAGGAGAGTGGTGTAGCAAAGGTATTGCACCTTGTTGGGACGGTAAGAGCGCAGCGGGGTAACTACGACAAGGCGGTGGAGAGTTACAAGAAGAGCCTGCAGATCCGGGAAAGAATCGGGGACAAGTCGGGCATGGCCAGCCTGCTGTCGAATCTCGGCGTCATCGAGGAATACCGGGGCGACTACGAGGCCTCGCGGACATTTCATCAGCGGGCCCTGGCGCTTCGCGAGAGCGTCGGCGACTTGTTGGCGATTAGCGTTTCGATGTCGAATCTCGGAATGATCGCCGTGTTGCAGAAGCGTTATGAAGAAGCACGCGAGTGGTTGGAGAAGTCGATGCAGCTCAGCCGTCA
>VBCZ01000266.1:0-543 GCA_005889025.1 Betaproteobacteria bacterium | reverse complement strand
TGACAGCCTGCGTACCTATCGCGACTATGACGACCGGTGGTCGCTTGCCTTTCTGTTCGAAGATATAGGCGTACTCGCCGCCCTGACCGGAGATGCATCACGCGCACTCGAGCTCATCGGGGCCGCCGATGCGCTTCGCGAAGCTATGGGGGCGCCCCGTGCTCCATCGCTCGAGAAAGAGATCGAAACACAACTCGCTGCAGGCGTTGCCGGATTGTCCGACGAGGATCGGGCGGCGTGCCGCGAACAAGGGCGTGCGCTGGAGCTCGCCTCCGCCATCGAGCATGCCCTGGCCTTGTGCGAGAAGACCTGAGCGGGCGAGAGGATCGACTGCCCTTCGGTCAGCTCACCGAAGTCGCTCAAGAAGCTGCAGACGACAAAGTAGGGCAATCCGCAAGCGACATCCATGACTGTAAAGAGACTGCTTGGCGCCCCGGTTCTTGCCGGCGCTTTCGCGGGACCCGGTCGAGATTTCGATGCTGCGACGGTGACGAATTGCCCGCCTTCGGCCGACGGAGCATACGATTTGGCTCGTCAGGGAAA
>VBCZ01000263.1 GCA_005889025.1 Betaproteobacteria bacterium | reverse complement strand
TCTCTGAGCGCCGCCGGTGCGATTGCGCGGATCGAGCGAGGGCTCTACCAGTTGCAGTACGGCCGGCTCCCGAAAGCCGGGATCGCTGCATGATCGAAGATCTCGCAGGCATGACCGTATCGCGGCCACAAGACCGGTAACGAGTTCCGATTCCATATACAGAGAGTTCGAGCGTCGATGCCTGAACAGCGACCGGTTGCATTGGTGACGGGAGGCCGACGCGGCATCGGCCGAGGCATCGCCTGGGAACTGGCGCGCAACGGCTTCGACATCGTTGTCAACGATCTGGTACAGGACTCGGCGGTTGACGATACGCTGGCGGGAATCACGGCACGCGGCGGGCGCGCCTGTTTCGTGCGCGGCGACATCGCTGCCGTTGAGGATCATGCCGCACTCGTCGACGCTGCGTGGACTGCGCTCGGACCCTTCACCTGCGTGGTCAACAATGCTGGCGTGCAGACGCGCTTTCGAGGTGACCTTCTCGACACGCCGCTCGAAAGCTATGACTGGGTGAACGATACCAATGCGCGAGGGACGTTTTTTCTGACGCAGCGAGTCGCTCGCCGGATGCTTGCGATACCGGCTCCCGCGTGGACGCGCTCGATCATCTTTATCTCGTCGATCAGTGCTGTCTATGCCGCGCCGACTCAGGCCGAGTATTGCATCTCCAAGGCGGCGGTATCGATGACGGCAAAACTGTTCACGCTTCGCCTCGCCCCGCATGCGATATCCGTCTACGAGGTTCGACCCGGCTTCGTACGTACCGACATGACCGCACATGCGACGGACGACAAGGACGCGCGAATTGCACGCGGCGATGTTCCGACGGCGCGATGGGGCGAGCCCGAGGACGTCGGCCGTGCCGTCGCCGTGGTCGCATCGGGTTTGATTCCCTACGCCACTGGCAGCGCGCTGTTCGTCGACGGCGGTTTCAACGTCAAACGCTTTTAGGAATCGCGCTTACGAGCAACCTGCAATTTGAAGGCGCCGCGACCAAACCAGCTTCCGCAGTGTGCGGATTCGCCGATGGCTGGGCCGACCTCTCGCCTGCGCTGCGTCAAGCGGGCGCGCCGCGCGGTTGAGCGGTTAGCGTGCGCGTCGAGTCCAGGCGAATCCGATCAGCGCGATACCGAACGCGAGCAGCGCGAGCGCCCACCCGCCAAGCGTCGGTAGAGCGGCCGCAACGGGCAGGCCAGCGGCAGCGATCGTGACCCGCCAGTTGTCGATGCCCGCGCTCAACGTGTAGCCGGGCCCGCTGACGCCTGTCCCGTTTGCGCGGAAGAATCCGAACACGATCGGCGCTCCGGCAGAAAAGTTCGGATGGTTGGTATTGTCGAAGAGCGTTCCGTTAGACATAACCCTCACCAAACCGAAGTCTGCGGCGGTCAGCCCCGTCAGTGTGTGATTCGCCCACGTGAGCGCCGGACCCGTGACCACCGTGCTGCTGCTCAGAATGTAGATGTTGGCGCCTTGCAGCAGCGCCGGTCCGGTCGATTGGCCCTGACCGAAGCATCCGGCGGTGCACGCGGCGTCCTCGCTGTAGTTGATCGATGTGATCGCGCCGGAGACGCCCGGGTCGTATACGAACAGCCTGTAGATACTCATGCTGACAACAATTGTTTGGAGGCCCGGCGGAGCGGCGTCCAGGACGTTTGTGACATTTCGGAACGCGCCCGGATTGCCGCCCACCGCCACCTGCGTGGCCGTGGTGCTTCCGAGACTACCAGCCGTGAAATTACCAGCCCAGAATAGATACAGCGCCCAGTTGGTGTCCAGGAAAGTGTTGTCGGACACCGTTTGTGCGGCGGTCGGCGACGACAGCGCGGCGATCGTTGCGATCGCCGATATCAATGAACCCAGCCCCGCGAGTCTCGGGCTCGCACCACGCGTTGAACACGTCATCGATACCTCCCTTGATACAACACCGAATTCTTGACGGCGCCAACCATTGGTAATCAGGCGACTCACGTTCGTCGATAACGGCGACCACGCAGTCTAGCGACGTCCAAATGGCGAATCAACGCCCTGCAGGTGTTCGCTCCCCCCAAGGCGCTGCGATCATGACTTAGGCTTTATCATGCGCTAAACACGAGCCTTCCCATCGACGTGTACGCGCGTACGCGCGCCGCTGAGCGGCAGCACCCAACGCTTTTATAAATACGATCGCCGAATCGTTTCAAAAACGCGACGCGATCGCGGCCCTTGAGCTTCAATATCTGGCGAACCTGCGGAGTCGCGATAGCCAGGCGCATCGCTTTCGATGTCTGAGCCGCAGGCTGTCCTCTGTAAAATGATTACCGTCAAGGAAAAGCAGCCGCCAGCATGAAAACATCCGTCAGGCGAGTGAAGCACGCGTTTGTGGCGCTGGCCCTGGTGGCGATCACGGCGGCCTATGGCGCCGATGTGCCGAGCGTAAGCGTGGGCCCTTTCGAGATCGCTGCCCGGCTTCGACAGATCTCGTCCGGCGCGTTTCCGAATATCTCGGGCAACCCGTTCGGACGCATGACGGTCAGCGATTTCGAAGTGCGTTATCGCGGCACGCCGGTCAAGCTGAGCGACGGCAACGCACAAGTCTCGCGCTTCTCTGAGGCAAAATTTCTGGAAGGCGCGCCTCGCCCGACGATTCTCGCCTCAGAGGCCGGCACGTATCTGATCAGCGAGCAGAACGGGCAAGTCAGCGTCGAAGTGCTCGCACCCGCGTCGACCGATATCGCGAGCTGGCAATGGCTCGATGCCGACAACGGACAACCTGCGCCGCCGCGCGCCATCACCGTCCGCGATGCGAGCGCCGAGCCGCGCACGGAGCGCGGCGGGCGCTTGTTGCTGCTCAATCGCCGGGTCGTGCTCGACGTCGCGACGCTCAAGCACTATCCGGTCATCGTCAATACGTCCGAGAACTTGCGCAAGATTGGCGACTACAACGCGGGCAACGAGCCTGTGCGAGCGATGTCGCCCGGCCGAACCCAACTTTTGTACGTGGGTAATCGGTACGAGAACGCTCGCTTCGAATACGCGCTTGTCGCCGCCGAGTACGCCACCGGGCTCGTATACGCCGTTCCATTCGATCGCAACGCCTTGCGCTTCGAATCGGTATGGGACGCCACGCCCGGATGGATCGCGCGCAATTTCGAATGGACGCAGGATAAGAATGGCGTCGAGCGCATCCAGCTGCGCAAGAATTTCAAGCCCGTGCCATGGCAGGGAAAATTGCGTGGTACCCATCCGCAGATGGAATACGTTCTCTATCCGACCCAACCCCAGGCGTTCGACGAGTTCTACGGCTATATGCAGCGGGTTTTCGCGGCGGCTCCTGCCGCGTTGCCGGGATCGAGCCAGTTGCCGAACACGCAGGTCGTCTCCGTCGAGGG
>VBCZ01000261.1 GCA_005889025.1 Betaproteobacteria bacterium | reverse complement strand
CGCCGCTTCCAGCGCTCGACGCAACGCGCTATGTCCCTGCCGCCGGGATGGGTCCATCGGCCCGCGCCATCGAAAAAGCCGCCGCGATCCTGCGCGCGGCGCAGCGTCCCATACTGCTGATGGGACGGGTCTCGCGCGACGTCGCAGCATGGGACGCGCGGGTCGCGCTCGCCGAACGACTGGGTGCGCGGGTCGTCACCGATCTCAAGGTCGGCGCCGCGTTTCCCACCGATCACGCGTTGCACGTCGGCGCGCCGGCGCTCTTGCTGCAAGCCGATGCGGCAAAGGCGATCGCGGAGGCCGACGCAATCGTGAGCTTGGACTGGGTCGATCTTGCCGGCACGCTGCGCACCGCCTGCGCAGGCGAGCCTTCCGCGAAAGTCATTCAGATCTCGCTGGATCATCTTGTCCACGGCGGGTGGAGCATGGATTACCAGGGGCTGCCTCCGGTCGATTGCTTCATCGCGGCAGAGCCCGACGCGACGGTGCCGGCGCTACTCGATGCCATCGGCCCGCGAAAAGAGAAGCTCGCCGATCAAACTCGTAGCGAGTCGTCGCCTTCGACGCCCCCGATGGACGATCTCATCACCACCGATGACGTCGCCGCGGCGCTGCGCGCTGCCGTGAAGGGTCGCGCCACCTCGCTTGCGCACCTCCCCTTGTCGTGGAACGGCGCGAGCTGGCACTTCGGGCATCCGCTGGACTTCCTGGGTTCGGACGGGGGCGGCGGCATCGGCGGCGGGCCCGGAATCGCCGTGGGCGCCGCGCTCGCGCTTCGGGACTCGGGGCGGCTGACCGTCGCCGTGTGCGGCGACGGAGATTTCCTGATGGGCGCGACGGCGCTGTGGACCGCGGCGCATTACCGAATTCCTCTGCTTATCGTGGTTGCCAACAATCGATCGTTCTACAACGACGAGGTGCATCAGGAGCGCGTCGCGCGAACGCGCGGCCGGCCCGTCGAAAACAAGTGGATCGGACAGCGCATCGCCGATCCAGACATCGACATCGCGGCCATCGCCCGTGCGCAGGGCGCACAGGCGTGGGGGCCGATCATGCGACAAGACGCGCTCGCGCCCGCGCTGCGCGAGGCCGTCGCCTCGGTGGATCGCGGATCGCTGGCGGTCGTCGATGTCCGGGTGCAGCCCGGGTACACGCCTGCGATGAGCGCATCGCTCACCCGCGCGCCGCGCTGATGGCTGCCCAACGTGACGTTTCTTCCGACCGCGCGCCCGCGGTGACGGCGACGCGAGAGGCGCTCCTTGCGGTCGAGCACGTGAGCAAGCGTTTCGAAACCAGCGAAGGCGTCATCAGCGCGGTCGACGACGTGTCTTTTTCCATCGCGCCGGGCGAATTCGTCTCCATCATCGGGCCATCGGGCTGCGGCAAATCGACCTTGTTCAACATCATCGGCGGCTTGGTCGGTGACTACGAAGGGCGGGTGACAGACTTTCCCTTGGCGCACGGTCCTCGATAACGTCGCTTTCCCTCTGGAGATTGCCGGCGTTCCCAAACAGACGAGGCTGGAGCGCGCAGCGCACTTCGTGTCGATGGTCGGGCTCTCCGGTTTCGAGCGCCGCTTTCCCGCCGAGCTTTCCGGCGGAATGCGACAGCGCGTCGCGCTGGCCCGCACCCTCACTTCCGAGCCCCGTATCCTTCTCATGGATGAGCCGTTTGCATCGCTGGACGAGCAGACGCGGCTGCTGCTCGGCGACAGGGTATTGCAGATCCAACAGGCGCTGCGGCAGACCACGCTGCTGATCACGCACAACCTGACCGAGGCCGTCCAGCTGTCGGATCGTGTGCTGGTGATGACGTACCGGCCGGGGCGACTCAAACGAACCGTCGAGATCCATCTCCCGCATCCGCGCGACTCCGAAGTCGTAAGCAGCGACGCTTTCGGGCATTACCTTGCGGAGATCTGGCACGACTTGCGCGAGGAAGCGAGCCGCGGCATCAAGGAAGACGAGTCCCGGGTTCTCCACGGCAGGGGCAAAGCGTGAGCGGCATAACGCTTGCGGCTTCCCGGAGCGCGGCGCGCGTTGTCGGCGCGGTGACGGTGCTCGCGGCCGTCGCCTTGGTGGAGCTGGCGATCCGCGGCGGCGCCATCAATCGATTCATCGTTCCGCTGCCCTCCGAAATCCTGCTCGCGATCCCTCGCATCATCGTCGACGAGAACGTGTTGCACCGCTTCTGGCAGACAACGCAGGAAATCCTCTGGGCGAGCCTGCTGCTCGCCGTCGTCGGGATCCCGTTGGGACTCCTGCTGTATCGCGTGCGCATCCTGCGGCTCGCCTGCGAGACGTGGGTCGCGGCGCTGGCCGCGGCCCCGATCGTGCTGACGTATCCGTTGTTCCTGGTAATTTTCGGCCGCAGCGCCACGACCATCGTCATGATAGGTTTCGCCGCGGGGGTCGCACCCGTGATCTTGAAGACCATCGAAGGACTCGTGTCGACGCGCAAGGTGCTCACCGACGTCGGACGCAGCTTCAGGCTCTCGCCCGCTCAGCAATTCTGGAAAATCCTCCTGCCGGCTGCGCTGCCCTCGGTGTTCGTCGGGATGAAGCTGGGGCTCATTTTAGCGATGATCAACATTGTCGGCATCGAGTTCCTGATCAATTTCGGCGGGCTGGGCCAGCTCATCAACGAACTCGCCGAACGCTACGACTTACCCGGCACCTATGGCGCGATCTGCTTCGTCGTGCTAACGAGCATCGTTTTCTTTGACGTGACCGAACGGCTGGAACGATGGCTGAGACCGATCGAATGACGGGCCTGGCCATCTCCGGATGGCGCATCGCGATGACGCGCTTGGCGATCGTCGCCATCGTGCTTGCCGCCTGGGAGGCGCTTGCCGCATCCGGACTGCTGTTCCGCGATGTCGTGCCTTCGCTTGTGGCGATCGTCCAGGCGTTGTGGCGTCTTCTCGGCAATCCGGATTTCTACGCGAACCTCGGAATAACGGGTGCGGAGATAGGCATGGCCCTGCTCATCGGAGGATTCGCCGGCCTCGCGGCGGGAATTCTGCTCGGAGCCAACCGTTTTTTGTCGCGCGCCTATGAAGCGCTGGTCTACTATCTGGGGCCCACCCCGAAGATCATTTTCTTTCCGGTCATGATCATGTGGTTCGGCGTTGGAACGGGATCGAAGATCGCCATGGGCGTGGTGTCCTGTTTCTTTCCCATCGCCATCAGCGCCGCATCCGGCATGCGGCAGATCGATCGCGTGCTGATTCGCGTCGGAAGAAGCTTTCGCGCATCGGCCTGGCAGATGGTGAGCAAGATCTACCTGCCCGCCATGCGCGCGCCGCTCGTCAACGGCATCCGGCTGGGATTGGGGGTTGCAATCATCGGAACGCTGCTCGCGGAAACCAAGCTCTCCAATCGCGGCATCGGATACCTCATCATCCAGGCCTACTCGACCTTCGACATGCCGCGCATGTACGCGCTGCTCATCGTCTTGTTCGTGCTGTCGATCGGTGCCAACGCGATCATCAGCCGTCTCGGCGCGGCGAAGTCGCCGCGCGCAGCGTAACGGCAGCATTTCCCGCCCGAGCCACTCGATGCCACCTTTGCCACCCAGGGCGAGCACCGTTCTGCCGCTTTCCTCGCAGCGCGAGATCTATTACGGCGGCGGCTGGCACCCTCCCGCGTCCGGGGCCTTCGCCGACACCTTCAATCCGTCTACAGGCGAGGTGCTGGGTCGCGTTGCCGTGGGCGGCTCCGCCGATGTGAACGCCGCAGTGGCCGCCGCGCGCCTTGGCTCTGCCGCATGGCAGGCGGTGGCGCCGCTGGAACGGGCGCGCATCCTGCGCCGCATCGCCGAGGTCGTGAGGCAGAACGCGGGCGACCTGGCGATGATCGACGCGGCCAATTGCGGCAATCCCATACGGGAGATGACCGGCGATGCGATGGTGGCCGCGGCGCAGCTCGATTTTTTTGCGGGGCTGGTCACGGAAATGAAGGGCAGCTCGATCCCGATGGGACCCGATGCGCTCAACTTCTCGGTACGCGAGCCGGTCGGCGTGGTTGCCCGGATCGTGCCCTTCAATCACCCGTTCATGTTCGCTGCGGGCAAGTCGGCAGCGCCGCTTGCCGCAGGCAACTGTGTCATCGTCAAGCCGCCGGATCAGGCGCCGTTATCGGCACTTCGTCTGGCCGAGCTTATCGATGGACTTCTGCCCGCAGGCGTATTCAACGTCG
>VBCZ01000260.1 GCA_005889025.1 Betaproteobacteria bacterium | reverse complement strand
ATCCGGATTCGGCAAGCGTCGGCACGTCGGGAAGCGAGGCGAGGCGCTTGTCTCCCCATGACGCCAGAACGCGGAGCTTGCCCGCCTTGACATGCTGAATGACCGTGGACGGGCCCGATGCGACGGCGTCGATATTGCCGCCCAGGAGACCCACGACGGCCGGTCCGGCGCCGGTATAGGGCACGTGCAGAAGCTTCACGCCCGCGCTGCCGGCGAACATCTCCATCGGCACGTGCATGGTGCCGTAATTGCCCGACGATCCGTAGGTAATCGCCGCCGGCCGCTTCCTCGCGTCGTCGACAAAATCCTGCAGAGTCTTCCACGGGCTGTCGGCGCGCACGGCGAGCACGGTGGGGTCGGCAGTCAAGCGAGCGATCGGAACGAACTGATCGAGTTGAAACATCGGCGGACGGCCGGTGATCTTGTCTGCTTCCGGCAGGATCGAAATCGATGAGAGCGCGAGCAGAAGGGTGTAGCCGTCGGGCTTGGCCTTGGCAACGTATCCCATGCCGATACCCCCGCCGGCGCCAGCCTCGTTCTCGATAACAACGGGCACATTGAGAAAGCGGCTCATCGCATCGGCGGCGGGACGCGCGACGATGTCCGCGACGCCTCCCGGCGGGAACGGCACGACGAGCGCGATGGGCTTGGAAGGATAGTCCTGCGCGAGCGCAGACCCGCCCGCGGCCAGCGTCAGGCAAAAAGCCGTGAGCGCAAAGCCGATGCGCATCGATTGTTCCCTCGTCGGCGCAATGCGCCGTGAAATGACTGTCACAGACAGCCCTGACCGAAGTTCGACGCCCCGCGTCTCGAGCCCTTACGCCAGGATCCAGTACAGCAATCCACCGAGCAGCAGCCACTTGAGCGTGTAATACGCCCACTTGCTTTTGCGCTTCAGCGCCTTGGCGGGAAGGCGAAGGTAATAGGCAAAGCCGAAAACCTTGTTGAGCGCGCCGACGGTGTCGCCTTCCATGTTCTCAGTCTGACTGGCGCGGATGACCGTGCTCTCGTACCAGTGATTGATCTTGGACATGATGCGGCTGGTGAGCGGACGCTCCACGTCGCAAAACAGGATCACCCGCAACTGGTCGGTCTTGTTTTCCGCCCAATGAATGAAAGTCTCGTCGAAAATCACGGCCTCGCCGTCGCGCCAATGATACGGCTCGCCGTCGACGAAGATCCTGCACTTCTCGGAATTGGGTGTGGACAGTCCGAGGTGGTAGCGCAGCGATCCGGCAAAGGGGTCGCGGTGCTTGCCCAGGTCACCACCGGCCGGCAGCAATGCGAACATCGCGGCGTTGACCGACGGGATCGACTGCACAAGCGCCACCGTTTTGGGACACAGCGCCATGGCCGAAGGCAGCGGATCGTCGTACCACTTGACGTAAAAGCGCTTCCAGCCGCGGCGGAAAAAAGAATTGAAGCCGAGGTCGTTGTACTTGGCGGCGCCGCGTATGTAGCCCTCGTCGAAGAGCTGCATCGCCTCCTGGCGCAGCATCTGCCAGTTATCGGAGAGTTTCTTGAGCTCGGGAAACGCGGCAACGTCGACGTAGGGCTTGTTGGGAACCGCCGAGAACATGTACATCAGAACATTGTACGGCGCCATGAACGTCGAATGATCGGTCAGCTGCCTGTAAAAGCGATGCCGCACGCGTCCGCGCAAGTGAACGGCAAGTGAACGTACACCCCGGACGCGATGAATGCGTAAAGGATGAAGAACTTGGGTGCCAGAAGGTTGGGAAAGTATTCGAGCATGAAAGTCGGCTGCGTCGCCGGCCGCCATTATACCGCCGTGAGCGCCGTCCCCGGCGCGAGTTCATCGAGCATGAATATCAAGTTTTCGGTCGCCGCGCGGTTTTCCAGCGACGGTGTACCCAGAACCACTGCTCCGGGTGGCGAAGCACCAGGCGCTCGAGCGCCGCGTTATATGCGCGAGTCGTGAGGCGAATCTCCTCGTTGACATTGTCGCGCTCCACCGCGGAGACGGGCTCTTCGAAACGGAGCACATGCCGGCCATCCGGCTCGCGCCAGCTCGCCGCCGGCAGCACGGGCGCACCCGTCGCAAGCGCGATAATCGCCAGACTCTTGAATGTCCACGCGGGATGTCCGAAGAATTCCACTTCGATGCCGTCGGGCGGACTCGCATGCTGGT
>VBCZ01000262.1 GCA_005889025.1 Betaproteobacteria bacterium | reverse complement strand
TCATTGCGGCCACGCATCGCCGATACCGCTCGCTTGTCCGGAATGCGGGAATATCGACCTGCTGCCGCTTGGATTCGGCACGCAGCGACTCGAGCGCGCTCTCTCTGTCCTCCATCCAGCTGCCCGCGTGCTGCGAATCGACCGCGACAGTACCGCGCGCAAAGGGTCCTTCGAGACGATGCGCGATGCGATCGCGGGGGGACAAGCCGACATCCTGGTCGGCACGCAAATGCTGGCAAAGGGTCACGATTTTCCGCAGCTGACGCTGGTCGGCGTATTGGGGGCAGACAACGCGCTGTACAGCGCCGAGTTTCGCGCAACCGAGCGTCTGTTCGCGCTGCTGGAACAGGTCGGAGGCCGCGCGGGGCGCGGCGAGCACGCGGGCGAAGTGCTGGTGCAGACCGATTTTCCCGATCACCCGCTCTACCAGGCCTTGGTGAGGCACGACTACGACAGCTACGCGCGCGCGCTCCTTGCTGAACGCAAGGCCTTGTCGCTTCCGCCATCGGCGCATCTCGCCCTTCTCGGCGGAGAGGGTAAATCTCCCGAAGGCCTCATGCGTTTTCTCGGCGCTGCAGCGGACAAAGGCCGCGCGCTTGCAGCAGAACGCAGCCTGCGGTGCTCGGTCTACCCTCCTGTGCCGGCGGCGCTGTCGAGGCGTGCCGGGCTCGAGCGCGCGCAAGTACTGGTGCAAAGCGACGATCGCCGTGCGATGCAGGATTTTCTTCCGGCTTGGCGGGTTGAGATCGAACGGCTCGCGGAACGCCGCGTTCGCTGGGCGCTCGACGTGGATCCCCTCGGCTTTGCCTGAGCTAGCCCTGGTGCATGGCCGGTATAATCCACCCCCTTTGTCCAACGCGTCTTCGCTTGAACTTCCTTGACCGATCTTAAATCGCAGCTCGTCCAATGGCTTCGCGCCGGACTGCGGAGTGTTGCGCCCGACTACCGACCGGAACATTTTGTGCTCGAGCGGCCGAAACAGGGCCGGCATGGCGATTACTCGAGCAACATCGCGTTGCAGCTCGCCAAGACGCTCAAGCGCAACCCACGCGAGCTCGCGGCTTCGCTTGTCGCCGCGCTCGGAGAGTCGCCGTGGGTGGAGCGTGCGGAGGTTGCCGGCGCGGGGTTCATCAACATTTTCTTGTCGGGGCCGGCAAGGCGCGCCGTCGTCACAAGAATCCTGGAGCAGGGCAACGCCTACGGGCGATCGGTGATGCCGAGTTCGACCAAGGTGATGGTCGAATTCGTTTCCGCGAACCCGACGGGACCTCTTCATGTCGGGCACGGACGCGCTGCTGCTGTCGGCGATGCGCTCGCCCGGCTGCTCGAATCACAGGGGCAAAGCGTGTACCGCGAGTTCTACTACAACGACGCCGGAGCTCAGATCGTCAATCTCGGTTTGTCGGTGCAGGCGCGCGTTCGCGAGCTCCAGGGGCGCTTCGCGCCGCTTCCCGACGATGGGTACCAGGGCGAGTACATACGCGAAATCGCCAGCGCGTATGCAAACGCGAATCCGGGCGACCCCCACGGCGACAATCTCGACGCTATTCGTGAATTTGCCGTGGCGGCATTGCGCCGCGAGCAGGACGCCGATCTGGCGGCGTTTGGCGTGCATTTCGATCGATATTATCTCGAGTCCTCGCTCTACACCGACGGCTCGGTCGACAGAACCGTGAACGCGCTTGTCGCTCAAGGCCACGCTTACGAGCACGAGGGCGCGCTGTGGCTCAAGACCACCGATTTCGGGGACGACAAGGACCGCGTGATGCGCAAGTCGGATGGCAGCTATACGTATTTTGTCCCCGACATCGCGTACCACTTGACCAAATGGGAGCGGGGCTTTTCGCGCGCGATAACCGAGCTGGGCGCTGACCATGCCGGGTCGCTCCTGCGCGTCAGAGCCGGGTTGCAGGCGCTGGGCATCCCGTCTGGATATCCCGACTACGTCCTGCATCAGATGGTGCTGGTGATGCGCGGCGGCGAGGAAGTCAAGCTCAGCAAGCGCGCTGGAACTTCGCTCACCTTACGCGAGCTCATCGAGGAGGCAGGACGCGACGCGGTGCGCTTTTTCTTTTTATTGCGGAAGTCCGACTCGCAGCTCACCTTCGATATCGATCTCGCGCGCTCACAAAGCGAGGAGAACCCGGTCTACTACGTTCAGTATGCCCACGCTCGCGTATGCAGCGTGCTCGACAAGGCCGGTCTGGCGCCACGGGACGCGGCGCAGGCGCTGCGCGACGCCGATCTTTCGCCGCTGGCAAGCCCCTACGAAGAAGCCTTGCTGCGCCGTCTGGATGATTTTCCCGAGGTGCTTGCGACCGCCGCGCGCGAACTGGCTCCGCATCTGGTGACTTTCTATCTTAGAGAATTGGCGGCGGAATTTCACAGCTACTATAATGCCGAGCAGTTCCTTGTCGACGACGCGGGTCTGCGCCGGGCGCGTCTCGCACTCGTGGTTGCGGTAGGGCAAGTCGTTCGCAATGGATTGGACGTTCTCGGGGTTAGCGCGCCCGAGAAGATGTAGTTGCATCAACGCTAAGGCCAGGGATCTCGATTTATGAAGTCTGGAAATCAGCGAAGCTCGCGCAATCCGCCCCGGAGGCGCGTCCACGGTGGAACGCTGCTCGGCGTATTCGTCGGATTGGCGCTCGGGCTGGGGATCGCCGCCGCCGTTGCCTATTACCTCGGCAAGAGCGGGCTCACCTCGCCTCTGCCCGGCGCTGTGAGCACGAAGGAAGCGGCGCGCAACGGAAAGGCCGATGGCACGGTCGCGCAGGGCGGCGCGCCGGAAAAACCTCGATTTGATTTCTACAAGATCCTCCCCGGAGGCGAAGAACCGAAGATCATTCCAGAGCGCAAGAGCGGTGAGCGGCCTGCAGACGTCGTCGCCAAGGCGCCGGAATCGATGCAATCGAAAGCCGCGGACAGGTTGTGGCTTCAGGCGGGAGCGTTTGCAAGCGAATCCGAAGCCGAGAATCTGAAAGCGAGACTCGCGCTTTCGGGCTGGGAAGCCGCGATTCAGTCCGCGACTCTCCCCGACAAGAGCGTTCGCTACCGCGTGCGTCTGGGTCCCTACGACAACACCGACGAGCTCAATCGCATGAAGACGGAACTCGGCAAGGGCGGCTTCGACGTTGCCGTGATCCGTAATCCCTAGCTCGGGTCCGCCGCCGACGGAACTCCCGTCAGCGGGGCCGGCCCAAGATCCGTTAAGCTTTCATCTCAAGTTGCGGGAGACGCAATGAAGAACTTTGTACCCCACGTCCTCGGCGCGCTGCTGGCAGTCGCTTGCGTGAGCGCAGGCGCGGCGGAATTTGCCGAAGGCAAGGAGTTTAGTCGGCTCAAAAATCCTCAGCCGGTGGAAACGGGCAAAAAGATCGAGGTGATCGAGTTTTTTTCCTATGGCTGCCCACACTGCAACGATCTCGAGCCGTTTCTTCAGCAGTGGCTCAAGACCGCGTCCGCCGACGTGCAGTTCAGGCGAGTACCGGTCATGTTCCAGGATCGCTGGAAGGCGCTGGCGCGGGATTATTACACGCTCGACGCCATGGGCGAGGACACGCGGCTCTCACCCGCTTTGTTCCAGGCGTTGCACGGCGCCGGCATGCCGCTGTATCAGGACAAGGTCTTTTTCGACTGGGCCGCGAGCAAGGGACTCGACCGCAAACAAGTGGTCGAGATCTACAACTCCTTCGGCATCGACAGCAAGCTCAAGCGCGCTCTGGTGCTGGCGCAGGAGTACAACATCCAGGCCGTGCCCACCATGGTGATCGATGGCAAGTTTGTAACTTCCTCTGACCGCATTGGCGGGCACGGTCAAGTACCTGCAGCGCTCGATACGCTGGTCGCCAAAGCGCGATCGGAACGTCCCAAGGGTTGACGCCATCCTGGCCGCGGAGCGTCGCGCGTCGTCAGGGCTCTCGTTGTTCGCTAGCGCGACACCGGCCAAGCGGCTTCGTTGAACGTCTTCCTGACCGGAGCGTCGTCCGGCATCGGCGCCGCGCTCGCGCGCCTTTACGCCAATCGCGGTGACGCGCTGGGATTGTTCGCCCGACGAGCCGAGGCGCTCGAAGCGCTTGCGACGACGCTCAAACCCGCGCGCTGCGCGATCTACCCAGGAGACGTTCGGGACCCGGTTGCGATGCGTGAAGCGGCCGCGGACTACCAAGCGCGATTTGGCGTTCCACACCTCGTCGTGGCCAGCGCGGGAATATCGGTCGGGACGTCGATCGAGCACCCCGAAGACAATGCCGCTTTCCGTGACGTGCTCGAAACCAACGTGCTCGGCATCCTGCACACCTTTCAGCCCTTCGTGCGGCCGATGCTCGACGCGCGACGGGGCAAGCTGGTCGGCATCGCGAGCGTCGCAGGTTTCCGCGGACTGCCCGGAGCAGGCGCCTACTCTGCATCCAAGGCGGCGGCGATCGTCTACCTGGAAAGTCTGCGCATCGAGCTGGCGCGGACAGGCGTCGACGTCATCACGGTGTGCCCCGGGTACATCGATACGCCGATGACCAAAAACAATCCGTATCCGATGCCGTTCCTGCTGCCGCCGGACAAGGCGGCGCGCCTGATCGTCCGCGCGATAGACCGGGGTAAACGCTTTTACGTGCTCCCATGGCAGATGGCGTGGATCGGACGGCTCTTGCGCGTGTTGCCGCGCCTCGTCTACGATCCAGCGTTTTCCCGAGCACCGCGAAAGCCGCGCGCCCGCGCTTAGGGAACCACGTCAAAGAAAGACCGCGCGACACGCGGCCTTTACGCTGAAGCATGCCTAGAGCGGGACGCGAATGCCGATCGTAACGGCTTGGTAATTGCCGTCGCTCTTGGCTGCAGTCGCGTTCACGCTGACGAATCCGACCAGCTTGGCCCCCAGATCGGCACTGGCGCCCAGGTCGAAGAGCACATAGTCGCTGTCGACCTTAAGCGCGGGCAATCCGAATCCGATGCCCCCGGTTGAGACCAGTCCGGCGCGTACCGTCCGGTCGTCGTTGTTATAGTCCTTCTCCCAGGTTACGCGCCCGAACGGTCTTAGCCAGCCAAGACTGCCGCTGGCCTGCCAGCCCAGACTCGACGCGAACGAATCGCGCTTTTGATGACCGAATGACATCGCGGTGCTGCTGGTCCCAGTTTCGGACCAGGCGTAGACCTTGGCTTCCTGGTACGTCAGGCGCGCGAAAGGACCATGAATCCAGTTTGCCGAAGTGTTGAACCAGTAGCCGCCGAGCAGGCGCCCCACCAGGTGCGTGCCCCGCGTACTCCCGCTCTCGGTGCGCGTCCCCTGGCCTAATGCGAAGCTGCGGCGGATGTTGCGGAAGTCGAGATCACCGGCGCCGAGACTGCCGCCGACATACCATGGCCCGACACCGTATCCGACGTATCCGGTGATCGACGCCTCGTTGAGCTTGAATCCGCCCGCGCCATTGCCGTAGGACGCCTTATCTTCGGAATAGCCGAAGGCCACGCCGGCGAGCATCTGATCGGAAAGCTTCATATCTCCGCCTGCGACCACCGTATTGACGTGGTTATCACCGCCTACGAAGTCCCCGCTGCGATCGTAATTGCCGTAGTCATACACGGCATATGCATCGAACTTGTTCTGTGGACGCGGCGCATTGAGCGCCGACCACATCCGTGCGTCGAGCGCGCGATAGTTCGCCTGCTCGACTTGCAGTGGCGCTTCGGCGAGCAGGCCGATTTTCTGCGGTCCTTCGATCACCGATGCAGCATAGTCGGCGATGAGCTGGTGACCCGCCGTTGTCGGATGGACTCCGTCTGCGAAAACATAAGTCTGGGCCGCGTTCGGCGCCACCAGCGTGGCAGCCGTGCAGACAAGCGAGCTCGTGGTGCACGCAGGAGAGCTTGCGTTGACGAATCCGAAAGAAGTCGGATTGGCGATCACCTCATTGAGCAGACCGAAGACATTGAGTCGAATGATGTCGATGTGCAGCGCGTCGAGCCCCGCGCTCAAGTTGCTGTTGTAGAAACTCGACAGCGCCGTGAACGTCGCGGCCTGGCCCGACCCGACACCGAACGGCGTCCTGCCGATATCGGGCAGATTGAACACCATGATGTAGCGAGCGCCGGCCGCGTTGAGAATGCCAGCCTGTTGCGCCAGCTGCGCCGCCGCAGTCGCCAGATTCGTCTGAACGTCCGCCGATCCGATCGCCCCCGCCGACGCGAGCCCCAGCTGGAAGAAGACGTCGTTG
>VBCZ01000259.1 GCA_005889025.1 Betaproteobacteria bacterium | reverse complement strand
GCCGGCCTCAAGTCCGAGAGCTTCATCCCGATCGAAGAATTCAAAAACGACAAAGGCGAAGTCGAGGTCAAGCCCGGCGACTTCGTGACCGTCGCCATCGAAAGCCTCGATGACGGCTACGGCGAGACGCGCTTGTCGCGCGACAAGGCCAAGCGTCTGAAGGCATGGCACGACCTTGAATCGTCGATGGAACAGGGAACGATCGTATCGGGGCTCGTCACCGGCAAGGTGAAGGGCGGTCTTACCGTCATGGTGAATGGCATCCGCGCATTTCTTCC
>VBCZ01000258.1 GCA_005889025.1 Betaproteobacteria bacterium | reverse complement strand
CGACCAGGAGAAGAATCGCGTGTCGTTGGGCATGAAGCAGCTCGGCGAAGATCCGTGGGTAGGTCTCTCCCGCCGCTATCCTCCGGGCACGCGGCTGTTCGGCAAGGTCACCAATCTCACCGACTACGGCGCGTTCGTCGAAATCGAGCAGGGCATCGAAGGCCTGGTGCATGTCTCCGAGATGGACTGGACCAACAAGAACATCCATCCGACCAAGGTTGTGCAGCTTGGGGACGAAGTCGAGGTGATGATTCTCGAGATCGACGAAGAGCGCCGGCGCATTTCGCTGGGAATGAAACAATGCATGCCCAATCCCTGGGAAGAATTCTCGATCAATCACAAAAAGGGCGACAAGGTCAAAGGGCTCATCAAGTCGATCACCGATTTCGGCGTATTCATCGGCCTGCCCGGCGGCATCGACGGACTCGTCCACTTGTCGGATCTCTCCTGGACGCTACCCGGCGAAGCGGCGGTTCGCGACTACAAGAAGGGGCAGGAGGTCGAAGCCGTCGTTCTCGCAATCGATGTCGAGCGCGAGCGCATCTCTCTCGGGATCAAACAACTCGACGGCGATCCGTTCTCCAATTTTGTCGCAACGCACGACAAGGGCACCGTGGTCACCGGAACGGTGAAATCGCTCGACGGCAAGGGAGCGGTGATCGCGCTCGACGGCGACGTGGAAGGCTATCTGCGCGCGTCCGAAGTCGCACGCGATCGCGTGGAAGACATTCGCTCGCACCTCAAGGAGGGCGACGCGGTGACCACGATGATTATCAACATCGACCGCAAGAATCGCTCGATCAACCTGTCGATCAAGGCCAAGGATCATGCCGATGAGTCCGAGGCGGTCCAGAGGATGAGTGCCGAAAACTCGGGAACCAGCGCCGGCACGACGAACCTGGGCGCGTTGCTCAAGGCCAAGCTCGACAACAAAAACCAAGGGTAAGCGAGCCCGTGATGACCAAATCGGAACTGATCGACCGCTTGGCGGCGCAGTTCCCGCAACTCGTGGCCAAGGATGCCGAACTCGCGGTGAAGATGATCCTCGATGCCATGGCCGAAAGCCTGGCCAAGGGCGAGCGGATCGAGATCCGCGGCTTCGGCAGTTTCGGGCTCAACTACCGGCCGCCGAGAACGGGCCGCAATCCCAAGTCGGGCGAGCGCGTGCAGGTGCCCGAGAAGCACGTTCCCCATTTCAAGGCCGGCAAGGAGCTTCGTGAGCGCGTCGACTTCAAGGAATTCAAGAAGGAATGATGGCGCGATAACGGGCCCTTTTCATTGGATGCAGGATGGGAATGGTTCGCTGGGTCGTAGGCGCAGTGGTGTTTCTCGCGCTGCTGCTGCTTTCGCTCCAAAACGTCGAGCCCGTGACAGTGCGCTTCTATCACTGGTTCTCGTGGCAGGCGCCGCTGATCTTTCTCCTGCTGATCGCGTTCGCAGGCGGCGCCGCGGCGGGCTTGCTGGCAGGCGTCCTGCGCAGTGCGCGACTGAAGCGCCAGCTCGGTCGACTGCGCCGGGAGCGTTCCAAGCGCGCGAAGGCAAAGTCGGCTTCCCCGGTCGACGCGGCATGACGTTCCCTTAGACGACGCGGCGCGACATCCCTAGATGGATTTCGAGCTTTGGTGGCTGCTCCCGATCCCGGCGCTGTTTTTCGGACTGGGCTGGATCGCGGCGCGCATCGACATCAAGCATCTCCTGCGTGAATCGCGCGCGCTGCCGCTCTCGTATTTTCGCGGGCTCAATTTTCTTCTGAACGAGCAGCCGGATAAGGCGATCGAGTCGTTCATCGAGGTCGTCAAAGTCGATCCGCAGACGATCGATCTGCATTTCGCCCTCGGCAACCTTTTCCGCAGGCAGGGCGAGATCGATCGCGCGATACGCATGCACCAGAACCTTCTGGAGCGCCCGGACCTGCCCGCGGACAAGCGGCAAACGGCGGTGTTCGAGCTCGCGCAGGATTTTCATCGCGCGGGACTGCTCGATCGCGCCGAGGAGTTGTTCACCCGGCTCGACGGAAGCCCGTTCGAGCACCAGGCGATCGGGTTCCTGCTGCAGATCTACGAGCAGGAAAAAGACTGGCAGAAGGCGATAGTCGCGACCAAGCGGATGGAGGCTTTGGCCAAGCGACCCTACTTCAAGGAAATCGCTCATTATCATTGTGAGCTTGCGCAGGGAGCGATGCTTCGCTCGCAAAGCGTCGAAGCTCGCAATGAGATCGACCAGGCGCTTGCCGAGTACAAGCTTTGCGCGCGCGCGACGATGCTCCTGGGCGACCTCGAAGCGCAGGAGGGCAACCAAGCCGCCGCGATCGCCGCCTGGCAGCGCATCGAGTCGCAGAATCCTGCGTATCTCGGGCTGGTCGCCGAGCGGCTTGCCGATGCGTACCGGAAGACGGGCGACGTCGCGCAAGGCATACGCGTGCTGCGCAGCTACGAAGACCAGTATCCGTCACTCGACCTGTTGACGTCGCTTTTCAACCAGATCCTCGCGCACGAGGGCGCGGACGCCGGTACGCAGTTGATCAAGGACGAGCTGCAACGCAATCCGACGCTGCTGGGGCTCGACAAGCTCCTG